>NZ_NFLD01000007.1:0-109841 GCF_002160725.1 Massilimicrobiota sp. An142
AAATGGTATCCAAGTAGCCAGACATGTCATGTGTGCGGGACAGTTCATGATATTACAAAAGACCTGTCTGTCAGGGAATGGACATGCCCAGACTGTCATACACATCACAACAGAGATGTTAATGCTGCCATCAATATATTGAATGCTGGAATGCAGATGATGGCATAAAAATATATAATCGCCGTACTGATGGGACAACAGGAGAGTGCGACTATTCATATAGGAAACTCAAAGCTCGGGTATGCTGTGTTCGTTGGAGCACTCGACCGAGAAGCTCGGTATTTTAATGCCGAGTAGTTCACTATTTCACTGATGAAGATATTGATAGAATTAAGAAAGTGTTAAATCAATAAAAAATACCAACCGAAGAAGGGTTGGTATTTTTTGATAATCTTTATATAATTGTTATTTTCCCATCTATATATGTAGATATACTTCCATCTTTTTTCATAAAAACAATATAATTCTTTCCACCAACACTTTTATCAGTGCTTTGTGATAATTCCTTACAATGTGATATTAAATTATTTATTGCTTGAACAGGATGAGTATAGATTTCGTTCATATTTAATTGATGAATAATCTCTGTATATACACCACTAGCTTCATAGAAATCACCATCTTCTGAGCTATATTCTTTGTTTACTTTTATATGTGATTTTCCATTTTTAACTTCTAATATATATGCTAAAAAATGACTACCAGTGAATTTACCAATCAATAAATCAAAAATAGAATCTGATTTGTAGTTTTGATAGTATTGTCCTGTTTCATAACACATTATATGTTCTATAAGTTGTAGTTTATCGATAATAGGAGTAGGACTATTCATAATAATGTTAATAATTTCAATATTATCAATACCATTCAATTTGGTTAATCCTGTATATGACCAGCAAAGTTTTTGTTGTGTATTAACAAAGGTTTTTTGCCTATTGTCATTATAAGTTCCATCGGCAAATGTTTCTCTACTATCACTTCCCATTATAAGAAATTCATCATTCATAAACATACAATTAAAAGACACATTATTCATCCTTTCAATTATTAATTGTTTCATTAAATCCCCCAGTGAAATATCACTGATATTATTTTAACAAAAAAAAGTATAATGTTAAAACATGTGAGACAAAAATAAAAAACATTGTTTATTTTCTCAATAGATAAGAAGCCTATGATATACTAATAAAGTAGAAAATATTTCTATAAAAAAGACAGGAACTAGTCCTGTCTATCTGTTTTTTCGAAGTCGTGTTGTACTTGGTCATTTTTTCTTTCTTTTATTTGATTGATAACAAGGTCATCGCCTCCACCACGCCTCATGTAGATTAAAGTTGTCTGTATGGTAGACAACAAACGTGGTTGAGGCTATTTTATTATTTTTTTGAAAATGATTCAAGTTATACTTGAGTATTACTAATAATAAAGAGAGATAATCTCTCGTTTTCATATAATATTATATATTTTTCTTCAGAAATTGGTTTCTACACCATTGATATAAGCCCTGATATTACCTTGATTATCCATTACGGCAATATAAGTATCTCCTCCGACAGTATTGTCTGATTTTGCAGATTCTTCCATAACAAGTTTAATGATTCTATCTAGTTCAGGAACAGCTGTATTAATATTTTGCATTTTTATAAGATTCAAATGGTCTTGAAACTCAGTATGAACCCCACTAGAAACATGATATTTCTCATTATATTTTTTGTTTTTCGCTATTTGAGCTAGACCATTTTTGACTTCTAGAATATAAAGGGCATTTTGATAGTTTTCATTTATACCAACAAACAAATCAAAATATATATCTTGACTTGTTTCCTTATAATATCTTTCTGTTTCAATTGTCATAATACCTTGGATAATAAATAGTTTTTCTTCTATAGCTACAGGTAAATCTAAAATGTCTTTTATTATTTTAATCAGGTCTACGTTATGATAAATGGATAAACCAGTATAAGACCAACATAATTTAAGTTCTTTATTAACATATGTTTTTTGTCTATTATCGGTATATGTTCCATCAGAAAATGTGTCTCTGCTATCGCTTCCTACAATAAAAAAATCATTATTGAGCATTGCGTGATTAAACGACATATTTCCATCTTTCCTTTCCAAGTATATTGCTTTCAAATGTATCACTCCAGCAGTATACCACTACTACTAGTATTTTAGCATGTTTATACATTTAAGACAAAATTTAAGAATAATAATAAAACTAGATTCCGTATTTACTGAGCAAAAGTTTTTTCATATAATTATGATGTTGAAAAGAGAGGGATATATATGGATAACAAATCAAAAATTAAATATTTAAAATTTGGAGTTGTTATTGGCTATGTTTGTGTAGCAATATTTGTTATATATTTTTTATATAGTTTTATTGCTGGACGTGTCACTGCTCCTTTAGGTAGCGATGAGTGGTATGTTCAATTTGAAAAATCAAGCCAATTAAACTCAAATCTTCCTATTGCTTTTATATTCATGGTTATTGGTTCAGCTTTAATATATTTTTGTCAAAGACCATATCAAAGGTTAAAAAGTGGTATTCAAGGAGAGGCAAGAACACAGAATGTATTAGAAAACCTACCTTCAAACTATACTATTCTATCTAATATTCCTATTGAATATGAAGGTCAGAAAAGTGAGATAGACAATCTTATTTTAAGTAACAAAGGGATTGTTATTGTTGAAACGAAGAATTATAAAGGTAATATACAAGGTAATGAAGATGATAGGCAATGGAAAATTAATAAAACATCAGGAAAAGGAAATCATTATCAAGATTCTATAAAAAATCCTATCAAACAGGTAAAAAGACAGACGTATATACTGTCACAGAATTTAAAACAAAATCAGATTCATTGTTGGATTGATGGATATGTATTCATACATCAAGCAACATGTTCTGTGACTTCTGATGTTGTTTTTACTCATTCTGGTAATTTGATTCAGTCAATTCTATCTTCAGGAAAAGAAAATGCTTTAAGTGAAGAGGATATTGATAGAATAAAGAGAGTGTTAGGGCAATAAAAAATACCAACCAAAAAAGGTTGGTTTTTTAATTATAGTATTATAATATGAATGCAGAAAAAATCTGTAAAAAATCCACTTATAAGAAGTCTATGATATACTAATAAAGTAGAAAATATTTCTATGAAAAAGACAGGCACTAGTCCTGTCTATCAGATTTTTGTGCCTGTTGCACTGTGTCATTTTTTCTATTTTTCATTTGATTGACAACAAACGCAACTATCAATGTTAAACAGAATTCAGCAACTATACTTTGGTAAGCATTGAGTTGATAAAAGTCTGTTAACGCTTGAATAGTCATCTGGATACTAAAAGAAATACAAGCATCCATCAAACAGGCAACCATAAAATCGCCTCCACCACGCCTCTAGTAGAGAAATATTGTTGTTAGGGAACAATATACGTGGTTGAGGCTATTTTATTATTTTTTTGAAAATGATTCAAGTTATACTTGAGTATTACTAATATTAAAAAGAGAGAGGTTAAAAAGAGAGAGGTTAAAAAGAGAGATAACATTAGAAATCTTATTCTATTTGAAATAAATACTTAATAAGTTTCTCGTTTTCCATATCATTCGATTAGAAGTTCTCTTGTCTTATATTTCTAGTTTAACAGTTGATTTTTCTATTTTAAATCCAAACTTTTCATAATAATGATTTCTTCTATCGGTATGGTCGTCATCTACTGGAGATAGGTATCCCTCTATCCATTTTACATCATTCTTCTTTGCATATTTTATGAGAGCCTCCATTGCAATTGAGCCATTTCCTATATTATTATCCTCCATAAGTACATCATTTATATGTATATATTTTATTGGAAAAGGTCCACTGTTTATATAACGAAATTCAAAAAAAATTCTAGGCAAGCCCATGATTCCCTGATATTTTTCTCCAAAAAGATAGAGAGCACCATCATTTATGACAATTATTAATTCATCTCCTATATTATTCGCTTTGATACCAACAATTTCTGAGTTTGGAAATAGTTCAAAAACTCGTTCTACAATACCATATTTCATCTTGCACTTGTTCATTTCGTGCATAAGTTGTCGTTTTTCTTCTTGAAAGTTGCTTTTTAATCTTTGCATTTCATCGTCAAATTCTTTTTTGAATATCCTTTTGCACAATAATTTTTTTATCAATTTAATCCATCCTTTCCAACTGTTTTGATACGAATATACTTTTATCATACCATAATTGAGTACAGTTAACATAGCACAAGTAGTTCATTATCTTTATAAGCGATTGTAGTTCATCAATCTATGTCGAAATATCCAAAATAAATTTATATATTTCATAAATTTTGCATTGAGAAAAGCTTGCGTTTATGGTATAATACAGGTGTTAAATAAAGAGGTATATAATAAGAAATATAGATTGTTTAATATAAAGATGTTTTGGAGGTAAATATAGATGAATTTTATTAAGAAGATTCTAAAAGGAATAGTTTTCCTTGTTGTATGTGCAGGACTAATTATTGGTTCAGTTGTTGTTGTACATCATTTTATCCAACCTCAAAGAGCGCCTGAATCAGATGTATATAAAGAAAAGATGGAACGAGATAGCTCATATAATGGTATCTATACATTAACAGCTACAGATGAAAATGGTAAAAACATGTGGGATGGACTGATTTGTTATGTAAAAAACGATAAAATTGTCACAGGAGCTATTGTTGAATATGAAAGTTATGAAGAGATTAGAGATAGAGTCTATCCGGGTGAAGAAATCCAATATGATAATGATGAATATGTACTAAAATTATATGGTTCTATGTCAACAAAAATTGGAATGGAAGGAAATATTGGGGAGGATGCTGGGTTTGCAGCAGACGCTGCTAATGTAACTGGTTCAGATAGAAATGGTATGTATGGTTTTTTTGTAAAAAAATACAATTTTGAAAATTATAATACAAAATTAGATTTTAATAATATGGACCATTATAATATGTTATATAATTCTGGGCTTTTAGCTGGATATGATGAGGATAGTAATGAAATTTGGTTAAGTAAACTTAAGAATAATGATAAATCTACATTTAAAGATTATAAATTAATTCATTATTCTGGGTTTGAAGATATGCAACAAAATTGTGCTCTTGATAGCGGTTCATGTTATGAAAGACTAAATGAATTATACGGAATAAATTTTTAATTAAAAGAGAGGCTTATATCAATGTCATCCTCTAACTTAATGACATTGGGCTTATATAGCCTCTTTTTTTGTTGATAAAAATAAATATGTAATATATATTTATTATAAGTATTTATATATGGGGGTGAATATATGTGAAAAGAGAAGATATTAGTAAACTTGAAGGAGAAGAATATAAGAAAGCTGTTAAAAAATTAAAAAGAAAGACAACTGTTAAAAAGATTATATCTGATGTTATAGGAGTTGTCTTATTTTTTGGAATCATTTTTGGTGGATATAAATTATGGTCTGACTACAAGTCAGGAAACGCTTATAATGATGATTCTTATAAGGTAGAAACAAAAAGAGATAATAGTTATGATGGTATTTATAGTCTTACTAAGCTTGATGAAAATGGTAATAACACGTGGGATGGACTGATGCTTTATGTGAAAAATGATAAAATCATCAGTTGTGCAAATTATAATTTTTATACTTTTGACGATTTAAGTAAAATGAATGATGGAAAAAAGATTGACGAGTCTTATTTTGTAATGGTTAATGATGAACAGGTTAGTGATTTCTCTAATAAATTTTTATCTTTAAATTTACCTGAAGCTGCAAATTATGAATATATAGAAAACGGATTTGATACAAGTGGGGGATACACTTATTATGGTACAGAAGGGATTCCGATTTTAAAGGGAGCATTCCTTTGTACTGATAAAATAGAATTTGATAGAGTGAAGGATTTAAATACTGATTATGATTATATGAAGTCTTGTGATATCGTTGCAGGATATGATGAGGATAGTCAAGAAGTATGGTTGAGTAAGTTATTGTCCAATGAAAAATCTATTTATCATGAAGGTTATAAATTAATTCATTATAGCGGATATGAAGATTTAAATAAAAATTGTAAATTAGATGATGGAAGTTGTATAGAAGGTTTAAACAAGGATTTAGGTACTAATTTATCTGAATGGTAGGAGGTATAGAATGAAAAAAATATTTTATATAGTAGGATTTATAATGAGTATTGCTTTAGTAGGGTGCTCTAGTAATACATCAGAAAATATAGATAATGAAAAACAAAATAATACCGAAAGTGTAACATATGTTATGACAGAAGAGTCTGAAGATATTGATAGTGAAACAAATGAGTGGTTTGATATAACAAATAAATATCAATTAAGTATTATTTTTGTTAATGATAGTGTACATGAAGTACAGATGAAATCAGAATATGATTATTCTAAAGCTTCAACGACTTATGTAAATGAATTGTATGAGGATAATAAAACTACACTAGTAGATGAATATAACAAAAATTCGGGAGTTAAAATGAGTATTTCTCAAGATGATAAAAATATCATATTAGAATCAGCATACGAATTACAAGAAATTGATAATGCTACAATAAAAGATTATATTCATATTAATTGTGGACTAGACCCAGAAAAATACAATGATGACGGAACATATCCATTAAGTGATTTAGAAAAAGCTTTAGAGGAAAAGGGATTTACTAAAAAATCTTAATACTCTGCAATAAAAGCCTGGATGAGAGTTGATAATCTTCAACTCTTTTTTTTGTTTTTGAAATATTAATATAATTTTGAATTTCATATATAATAATGATGGCAACAAACAATGCCGGAGTGATAAGATGGATACAAATTTTAGTTCATATATAAACGAAAGGAAGATAGATGATATGTCATTATGTGGTATGGTATTAACAGCAGAAGGAATTATTGCTTTTGCTGATAGTAAAACAACAAAACGTCATTGGATGGGTCATTCCATTGAGGATAAGGATAGAAAACCTCAAAAACTTTTATATAATGACGATGTTGTCATTGTCACAACAGGTTACAATCAATTCATAAAGGAAAATGGAGAATATGAAAATTTGGAAAAGGGAATTCAATTAATATTAGATGAATATCAAAGAACAAAAGAAGTTCTTATTAGGGATATACATTGGATATATGAAAATATTTTTCAAATTCTAAAGAAAACATTAGAAGATGATAAATGTTCAAATTATTTGTTTTTAGTAGGAACACGAAAAAAAGAAAGTGAAGGATATATTTATACTATTTATAGAATGAACTTTTCCTATAAAGGAAATAACATTGATATATTAAAGAAGTCTACAAACTCTTATTATTATTCTTTCATAGGTGATGATATTTATTGTAAAATCATGGGAGATATTTTATATGAAAAAAGTTATTCTATCGATGAATTGCCACATAAGATTGAAGAAATCTTACAAAATGTAATTCAGATAAATGAAATTACTCGTTCTTATAATCCAGTTGGTGGAGAAATTCACACTTATATATTAAAATAAATTGGCTAAAGTGCCGGAGTGATAAGATGGATACTAATACCAGTATGTCTACAACAGTCAGAAAGGATATGGATAAAGTGAGTTTTGTTGGAATGCATAATACAAGAGAGGGTATTATTGCTTTTGCCGATAGTAAGGCATCTAGAGAATATAAAGGTGAATTCATAGAAGATACAGAAAGAGGAAGAATTCAAAAAGTTTTTAAGAATGATAAATTTATTTTTGTTTATCATGGTAACAACGAATTATTTAAAGAGCGTATGAAAATTGAGGATTATATTACAAGTAATCTTGGAAGCTTTAGTTATTTCGATTTTTTTAATAGCTTATTAATAAGATTGAAAATGTCACCACCATATTACAATGATGGCATATATAATTTTATTATAGGAAGTAAAGATGCTAATGGATTGTATTTTATTCGTAAAGTTATAGTTGATATTAATAAAAATCAGGTTCAATATGGAGATATTGTTTATGAACATAGAGTTATTTATGGTGGTGATGAGAGATATAGAGCTTTATATGATTCTCTTCCTAAGTATAATGACGCGCCAATTATTGATTATGCTAAAAGGATTCAAAAGCAAATTGAATCAATGGTAGATATTTTTGAGCAAGATTATCGTTATAATTCTGTTGGGAACCCCATAAAGATAGATACATTCCAATAGATTAAGTATATTCTTTTTTTTGTTATAATAGAAATGGTATAGCCATGCCGGAGTGATAAAATGGATACAAATGTAAGTGTTTCTAATTCAATTGGAAAGGATATGAAAGAAATGAGTTTTGTAGGACTACACGCTACAAAGAGCGGCATAATTGCCTTTGCTGACAGTAAGGCATCATTAAGCTATGGAGCTGGATTTATTGAGGATAAAAAAAGAGGTCAAATACAGAAGATTTTTTATAACGAAAAATTTATCTTCGTTTATCATGGAAATAATGAGTTATTTAAAGAACATATTAAAATAGAAGATTATATATTAAATCATTTAAGGAATTATGATTATTTTACTTTTTTTGACCGCTTATTTCATCGATTAAAACTGAGTCAGCCAGACTATAATGATGGAAAATACTATTTTATTATTGGGGCTTTTCAAAATAATGGAGAGCCTTTTCTTCAAGAAGTTATTCTCGATTGCCATGCAAATGCTGTTATATATAAAGAAAAGAAAGATAAATATAGTGTGATATATGGTGGTGATGAATTATATTTAAGAATGTATGATATTATTCCAAAGTATAATGATATGCCAGTTGAAATATACGCGTCTATTATAAAAAAGCAGATAGAGTCTATGGTAGATATATTTGATGCAGATGTCCAGTACAATACTGTAGGTAAACCTATACAGATTGAAATATTCAAATAGATTAATCACATACTTTTTTGTTATAATAGAAAGGGCATAGTAATGCTGGAGTGAAAAATGAAAGAATATATAAGGACATCTCATTCAACAGGAAAGGATAAAGGTCTAAACGCAACAAAAAGTGGTATAATATCGGGAACAATATGGGTATCAAATATACTACATAGTGAAGACACTGATAAAGATATATCATTTTCTTTAGCTGACGAATTATCTCATTACTTATATGATTACAATCCAGCTATTAAAGGTTACTCAAATACATATAGAACAGATGAAGTAGAAATATCAGATGAGGGTACTGAAGAGGAAGATAATGTTAAAAACCAAAAAAAGTGATTTGTTTTTAAATAGAGTTTATTGATGACATGATGTTAATATGTTATTATAATATAGCAAAAAATAATAGGCCTGTTGGAGAAACGGTTAACTCACATGCCTTTCACGCATGCATTCACGGGTTCGAATCCCGTACAGGTCACCATATAGGAGCGTGGTTCAATGGTAGAGCATCGGTCTCCAAAACCGTGGACGCGGGTTCGATTCCTGCCGCCCCTGCCATGAAAGAATGACTTTGATTGTAAATCAAAGTTTTTTTGTGTCATCACTAGGTTGCACTGTGGGAACAAAAATAGAGTTTAAAATTAATATATAATTTATTAGAAATTGTCATTTTTAGCAAACTTAAATACATATTTGACATATTATAAGTAACTCCTGTATTGTGTAATACGACAAAATGTGATATAATATGTTACACTAAAGAGGGGCATGAGCTTATGCCTCAAATGTCTATCAGATGTTTTGAGAATTAATGGTAAGTAGGCTGTAGCTTCTCTATAGCCTTTTTATATTCTTATTACATAACATTTGTTTTTTGATAAAATACGCTGAAGCACCATGGTAAAATCATGGTGGAGGTGAGAGAGGAGTGATATGGATGTGCATTGAAGTAAATCATTATAAAAATGAGCACAACAATGATTTTAGCAATTATTTTAATTTAAAGGTTATAGATAGAGATGCAGAAACTTTATTGAATAAATTTTATGATAACCAAAATTATAATCATTTTCATTTAGCAAAACATAGAGGAAAAGCTACACCTATTATTGAGATTGCAAGGATTATGGGATTTAAAGTTTATACAGCAAAGTTTAAGGAAAGAAATCTTTCGGGAACAATAGGAGTATCAAATGAATTACAAGAAGAATATGGAAGCAATAAAGTTATTATTTTAAATAATGCAGATACAGATAAACATATTTTATTTACTTTAGCTCATGAAATAGCTCATTATATCTATGATTATAATCCAACCTCTGATGGATACTCAAATACATATAGAACAGATGAAGTTCTAACAGATAAGGAAATAAGAGCTAATAGGTTTGCAGCAGCCTTTTTAATGCCAAAAAATTCGTTTACAGCAAAATATAATGAAACTCATAATATTTCAGAACTTTCAGATTATTTTAATGTTCCTGAGACTGCTGTTAAATTAAGAATCGCTGAATTGGAGCTATGATTATGGCAACTGAAGATAAATTAGATGGAATTGAAAAAAAAGAAGGTCCTTTAGGTGATTTTTCGGGCAGTGATGCTGAAGATAAAAATGAAATAGAGGTTTCAAATGATTTGCCCCATAGAAATAATGATAGAAAAGAATTAGATGATAGAAACGAGCAATATACACAAATATTAGCTGAATATAGATGTTACATAGGTCAAAATCTTGAACAAATATTAGATGCAAAAATGAAAATGTTGAATACTTTCAAATTTTTAATGTATGGTATTATTATTGGTTCATTTGTAGTGATTATTTTAGCAATTGTAGTAGGTTCTGCTAATATATCTTCTATAGTAGCAATCATAGGAGCCTTGGTTTCATTAATATCTGCAATAATCATAATACCAACAAAAATGACTGAATATTTATTTAATGTTAATGAAACCATGCAATTTGGAGATATAATTAAAAACATACAAGAATATGATAAGGCAATAAGAGATGACCTTTACAAATATAAGTAAGAGACCCCATGGTCTCTTTTCATTTTCCTTCAATCCTCCCCATTCATGCTAAAATATACTTGAAGTATTTCGCAATCATGCGGGAGGTGAAGAAACATTGCGAAAGTTATTTTTAGGTTTGATGGCGTTTGTTATGTCTGTTTCTGTTTTAACAGCAGGGATGTCTGTGGCAGAAGCAAAACCGGCATCGTATAATCGTTTAACAAGTGAGGAAAAGAAAGCATTTGATAAATTATATAAAGAAACAAGCACATCTAAGTTACAGAATGTATCTGTGAGTTATTCATCTTCCATTTCAGGAAAGAGTGATATCAATCAATATAGATGGACAGTTTGGAGAAATGATACGAAAAATTCAACTATTAACAAAAAGGCAAATAATGGAAATGGGAATTATTCAGGATTTTCGAAGAGTAAAGTTCAATCATGGAGTCGAGATGAAGCCTATATTAATGCTATTAAAAATCTGAATAATGGAAAATTCCCGGCAACAAAAGATTACAAATACCCAACAACAACTTCTGGAGATACGTTGGATTTTTGGATGGGTGAACCAGGATTTTATTCAATCTTAGGAGACCCAAGATATAAAAATATCACATTAAAGGGATACAGAACTTTTAAATGGACTGAGAAGATTAAGAAAACAAAAACTGAAACAGATAAAAAAGACACTGGATATTATACAATTCCTGGGGCGTCTTCAAACGGTAGAAGATGGGATAGAACTGCATTAAAAACTAAATTGAAAGCTTCATCATTAATAAAAGAAATTGCTAAGGATTTAGGTAAAAGTACAGATTGGTTAGTCAATGAAATCTGTAACAACATGGATGAAACAAAAGTTAAAGTTAACGGCTCAGGGACAGCAGATACGACTGCATATAAAGGAGCATATAGTGGAACATTAAAAAGTGGAGATGTAAGTTATAAAATAACATTTACAATTATTCCTGATAAAGAATATAATTCAAATGATGCAACCACAGGTGGACGTCTATTCTATGGAACATTAAAGGCGACAAAAACAAAAAAGAAAACTTATTATGAAACAAAATCACATTCTAAAAAACAACAAATTGCTCAAACAGTTGTTGCTAAAAATACATATGCAACACAGATTCAAAAATATGGTACATTCTACTTAACACCTAAATCAAATGTTTCAAGCAATACAATCAAACAAAGAAATACAGGTTTCTGGGGAAGCGTGAAACCTTCATATCACCAATCAAATCCTAAGACTCAAGACCAAGGAAACTATACATGGACATTCTCAACAAATGTATCCAGTGGAAAGAAATCATATAATTTATATGCTTCTATTACACAGAAATATAAATTCTTTGACGATATAGCACACCTTATACCAAGTGTTCCAAATGAAGTTCCAAATCCGCCAGCAGACCCGGATGTACCATTACCACCAATAACAAATAATCCTGATAACCCAGGTGGAGGAAATAATAATGGAGGAAATCCAGATAATCCTGGTGGTGGAAACAATGGAGGTAAACCAAGTGACCCTGATAATCCTGGAGGAGGAAACAATCCTGGCAATCCAGGTGGCGGGAATAATGGTGGAGGTGGAAATAACGGGGGAGGTGGCACTGACCCAACTGACCCAGACAATCCAGACAAGATAGGAGATAAGGATAATCCACCAATGATAAATATTGAAGTCGATATAGATGATGGAATATCTACAAAAAGACTTCCTACAATGGTTCATTTATATGATTTATATCAGAGATAGCCTGATGGCTATCTTTTTTAGTATTTATGTTAATCCTTTTTTTGTTATAATTATGTTAGCTAATTAATGCTGGAGTGATAAAATGCAGTATGTTGGTAGTAACATAAGAAAGGAAAATGATTTTATGAGCTTTGTTAGTATGCATCTTGTTGATGATGGAATTATTGCTATATCAGATAGCAAAGCATCCATTGCTTATAAATCTGGAGAAATCAGAGAAGATAAAAGAAGAGGAAGGATTCCTAAGATATTTTCTAACAATAAGTTTATATTTGTCTATCATGGTAACAATGAATTATTTTCTTATAGTAATAAAACGACAATGGAAGATTATGTTGAAAATAATTTAAAGGACGATATAGGTTTTGAAGCTTTTTTTCAAAAAATGTTTCATGAGTTATGTGACAGTAAACCAGAGTACAATGATGGGAAATATTATTTTATTGTTGGAGGGAAAGAAGATAAAGATAGATATTTTATCTTAAAAATCCATTTCGATATACAAAATAATATTATTCAGTATTCTAGTAAAGACTACAGATACACATATTATAGTGGTGGATATGATATGGTTATGAATATATATAATCAATATCCTTTTTATCATGATATTAATATATTTGATTATGCAAAGGAATTGAAATGGCTTTTAACTCATATTATTGAAAGTGTTGATACTATATCAAAAGCCTACAATCCAGTTGGTTTGCCTGTTAATGTAAAAGTCTTTCAATGATTATGTTTGTAGAGGTGAATGGACATGAGGAAGTTGTCATTAAAAACATATAATACTTATAGTCTTAAAAGAATGAGTTATTGTCATTCGTTAAGCTTAAAAAAGTTGCTTACAGAATATGAAACACAAAATTCTAGATTATTAGCACCATTATTAAGTTGGTGTTATCTTAATCAAAAAGAGGTTAATAATAACACTCTGCTCTCATATCATTTATACATGGTCAATCAGATGTATCCAAATGTATCAGAAGATAATATGTTGTTATATCTACAAAATAGCCAAGAAGAAGAGTGTCAGAAGTATTGTCATTCATTCTTGAGTGAAAATATGAGACGAGATGAATCAGAAATGAAAAATACTTATAGAAAACGTATTATGAATATGAAAGAAAAGACAAAGCTTTCAGCTTATAAATTATGTAAATTAGCAAACGTTAATAGTGGTAATTTTGATGCCTTTTTCAATAAAGGAGATAACAGTAAACTGTCCTTAAAAAAATGCAGAGAGATGATGTGGATTTTGAAAGGATATCAAAAATAGTATTAGAGATATCGATGGGAGGGGGAGAAATCAATAAATTAAGAAATAAGAAAGATGACGAAGGAGAAATATTATGGATAAGAAAAAAATAATGAAAATACTTAAAAATTATTCACTAATTGGAATTGAAACAGCATTGCCAGAGTTAATCAACATGCTACCAGAAATATTTATCAATGGATTTTGTGTCTCGCTTCCTGTTGTGGGAAACTTTTGCCTAAGCTTCAAGCAAAATAGAGATGCACGTATTTTAAATGAAAGAGTCGATGACCATAATAGAGAGTTAGAAGGACTTAAAGAAAGAATAAATGAATTGAATGATGTCCAAAAGGAACAAACATATAGCATACTTAAAAACATCAGTGAATATGAACTTGCTTATCCCAATAATATTTATATTGATGATGTTTATAAGATAGATTATATGGAGTTTATTTTGGATGAATCGTATGATTATGATTATAGTTGTTTTGAGGGTTTTGTTCAGAATCTTGAACCGCCAATAAACAACGAACCAGGGTATATATGGATGTCTGGTAATAAAATTACGATTAATATAGCGGGGCATATTATGAAATACTCTTCTGATTTTCAATATATAATAGATAATGTGAATGAGGCATTATTTAATTCTGGCGTATCAAGTTATGAAGAGCCAGTTAAGGCAATTAGATGTTATTGATGAAATAATATAGTTGTTAAATAGTTAACACTTATATGGAAATATGTTGGTTTTAATAGAATTTAAACTACTCCTACCTAAAGTGGCAGAATATTTCCTATAATAGTTTGTCAATGCACTTCGCTCTAGACGGGGAGCAGGTCAATGTAGAGGTCTGCTTGACACCCTATGGACGCAAGCACGAGGAGGGGGTCTTTTGTATCACTACATATAGAGGAAGTGGGCTTCTATGTTCTAAGTTATATCATTTATCTTATTATAAATGTCTATATTTTTTTATAAATGTCCATATTTTTCTTTAAATTTCAATATTTTATGTTATAATATTGTTGAAGTTAAAAGGGATATTTTAATTTCAATTACGTAGTATATTAATGGATGTAAATATCCAAAATATAATTACTGAGGATGACAGTTAATTCATCTGCGACATTTCACATATGTGAAGATGTGACCATTCGGAAGTCGATGGGGACCCGACTGTGGCGGGCGCAAAAACAAATACTACAGCCCTGGAACTAGCCATTTCCAAAATTTGGCTCAGACTTCAAAAAAGTGTCTCAATATGAGACACTTTTTTGATGATAAGATAAGAGGAACTATTTATGAATTTGAGTGATACAAAAAAAAGAATAGATATGAATGAGTATTCTTTTCAAGAATATGCCAGGTATTTTTTTCAGTTTCATGAAAAAATACTATGTATTGAAACAATTAAAGAAACGATTGAAGTAAAAATTCAAAAATCTCAATTACCACATTTAATAGGTTTGCACTATGCATTTGATAAACAAAGTAATAAATCAAATTTTAAAGGTGAAAAGGGTTTTCAATTATTATTAAATAATGGCATTAACCTAGAAACTTTCAAAAATAGGATTCGTAGAAATCGTCCCAAAGCTAATAACAAACAAATAACATGGGATATGATATTAGCAAGGATAGAATGGCTTCCTTATTTTTTTAATACAATATCAAAAAAACCTAGAATGAGAGAAAATAAAAAAGAACGATTGGTAAATAGTTCACTTAAGGGAGATTATTTTTATTTTAAGATAAATAGAAACGAATATCTTATTCTATCTTTATTAAAAATAGGTAGAAAGTATACTTTAGAATCATTTATAGTATATGATGACATAAAATATTTAGGGGATTTAAATGAAGTAGATATAATAAATGTTTATTGGAAATAAAACGTATTGTGTTTTGTTTTTGCGTATAAAAAAATTTTACTAACCATAAGTATATAATCAAAAGGTTGATAGAGTAGAACAGGATAGTTTATTCTATCGACCTTTTTAATTTTATAAATAAACTAATTATAATTTAACTAATTTTGTTAGAATAAAAAATAAAACTTTTTGATAACTATTTAAAGAATTATCATCTGCTTTTTCTACGATTTGCTCAAAATAACGAAATTTTTCAACGCTTATTTCAAAAACGTCGCAGTATTTTTCTAATACTTTGTCAGATGGATACCTATTGCCTTTCTCGATATCTCTAACATATTGTTGAGTTATTCCTATTTTATTAGCCAAATCTGGTATTTGTAAATCATTACATAACCTTAAAATTTTAAAAATGTTTGTATTATATTTTTTTTCTTTTTTCATGTTCAATGATACTCCTTTAGTCGTAAATTGTTTTAAAAAGAAGCTTTAAAAACAAACTATAATAAGAATTACGACTTTATGCATTCTATCATATTTTGATATTAAAAATCAATAAAAAAATTAAAAAAATTACTAGAAAGTGCTTAACCTTATAGATTATAAGCAAATATTGACATAAGATGGTTTAAGGTATATACTACAATGGCAGCAAAAAATAACACATTGCTGCTTTTATAAGAAACTAGAAGATTTTACAATCTTTAAAAATATATACAAGGAGTTCGTTTATGAAAAAAGTTGATAGAGTACATAAAAAAAGGTCTAAAAATAAGAAAAAAACTAAAGGTAAAATACCTGTGAAAATAAAAAGGAAGTCCATAAGCATTTTATTTTCTCTGATAGATAATTTGCAATTATCGATAGAACTATCAAACATTATGGATGGTTTTAATATGGTTAGGCTTCTTGCATTGCTTTTAGGAGGACTAGTCTTTGGATTGGTTGAGATTATTTTGTTGCTATTAGCGCGTTGTCTTTACTTCATTGTAGTTTTAATAATACTTGCAACATGCATTTTGAAAAATAATAGACTTGAGTTTGTTTTTATAGGCAGTGTTATTTTTTTCGTGATTTATTTTTTTAAGAGGGATAAAAAATGAAAATTAAATAGTATCTAATGATAGTAAAATCTTGTTTTATTCAATTATAAGTATGGAATTAGGTGTTAAATTTGCAAAAGCAATGGTGAAGAAAATTCCTGGGAAAGTTTTGACTAAAATCAATCAAAAGGTAGGTTTTAGATTGTTAACAAAATTTGGAACAACTGGAGTAGTGAATCTAGGTAAAGCTATACCTGGCGTAGGAGCAGTTGTCGGTGGGGGATTAGATTTTTTTGAGACAAAAATCATTGCCAACAGAGCATATAAATGGTTTATGGAGAATGATTTTTCTTTAGATAAAAAAATGAAGAAGATGTAGATATTGTTGATGATATGCTATAAATATGATAAGGAAAGGGATGATAAACAGATATGAAAACATTCGAAGAAATTAAAAAGATTATAAAAGATGAAACAATAAATGAAAACGAAACAAAAGAATTGGTATCGAAAATAGTTAATAATGTTTTATTTGATGGAAAAAATGTCATAAATTGTACCAATATACCATTTGTATTTGATGAAGAAATTCAGTTAGATTATGAAAATATAGATATGATAATCAACATCAAAAATGACGATAGTATGGAATTTGAAAAACTTAATATCATAAGTGAAACAACAAGAAAAGTAAAAAAAGAAACCTTCATAAGAAAAGCAAAGAGATTTAATGAGTTAAATAAAAGCTGAAACACATAGGATTATCCCATGCATTTCAGCTTTTTTATTATGCTTCAAAATACTTTGCATATTCAATCATTTTTTCTTTCAAATAATTATAAGAGAAATAGTTGTTCTCATTCATATAGAATATTGAATATCGAACTTTTTCAGAAATATATTGGGCTTCAAAAGAGGTATTATTATTTTCTTCGGAACAAATATAGAGAATGCCATTTTTCATTTCATATTCATCATAAATTGAGGTATCAATATAACTCGAAGTATCATAAGAGACAGTATATTCTACATATGAATCTTTTGGCCTAATAAAGTACAGTACATCATCATAAGTTACTCACTCCCCATATTATCTTCATTTTGATTAGTGTTTTTAACCTATTTATGACATTGTACTAAATAATACTAAATTCTTTCATTTTACTTGTATGTTTTTATTCCAGCATTGCCAATTGCTTTTTGTGTAGAGCAGACAGACACTTATCCCCGTTATATGCCATGAATTGTATACAAAAAAGAGAGAACTTTATTAAAGTTCTCTAGACTACTATAACGGTGGTCGTGTCGAATGGAAATATGATGTATGATTTTTTATGAAATATTTATTTTCACAACTGCTTTCACTAAACCATCTTTCTTTACTTCTTGTTAAAGGATAAGTAGGAACATTTTTTTCGTATGCTCTCCAAGACCTAATATAGAATGTTCCTTGCCAATTATTACCTGCATAAGAGATTGCCGAACAAACAAAACTAATAACACCTAAAACAGGATGTTTACCACTTAAACTGTATCCTCCTGTAGATAAAGCAATTGCATCAAAAACTTTAAAAATATCTTTGTTTGTCGCTTTCAATGGACCAACATCTTTCGTATAAGATGAATCGTTTGATAATGAATAAGGATAATCTCGATAATTTGCTGCTCTTAACGCATTATTCTCATTGGTAATCGTATCACTTTGATAATATGTTTTAGATATTACCAATTCATCTAAATTTGGTGATATCACTCTAACTTCATCATAAGTTTTTTCTATAATATACTCGTCACCATTTACTACAAATAACATCTGATTACTTTCTTTCTCAGATTCATAATAAAGTAGCCCATTGGTTGTATTATCTTTTACAATTATCGATGCGAGATTATCATTTTCTTCCAAATCAATAATTTCTTTTTCGGATTTACCAGTAGAAATATTTAATAATGATTTAAAATTATTAATATCCTTTGTTCTTTCAGGCTCTATCAAATATTCTATGTTATTAATTGAAATTCTATCTTCTAAAATAATTGTTTTTTTATCAAGCAATGTCATATATTTTTGATACATATCTTTGTTTTGTGCATTAAAATTATCATATGCACTTGATATACACACGTTACCTAATATCATCAAAAAAGAAATTACTATTGATAATACTTTTTTCATTGTTATTATCCTCCTTAAATTATATAATTTTTTAATAAAACCAACAGAATAAATACTATAATTAACCATTTGTTATATTTTACTTTTTTTCTAAAAACCAATATAAGATGAATCGCACAAACAATTCCTAAAATAATAATTATAATATTCAAAAGCAAAATTTATATACCTCCTTCCATATGATTTTATATAACAAACAATTAATTTACATTTATTAAATCCTATATATGTAAGTAACTCTCTTTAGATTATCCCATGCATTTCAGTTTTTTTATTTGGCTTCAAAATACTTTGCATATTCAATCATTTTTTCTTTCAAATAATTATAAGAGAAATTGTTGTTCTCATTCATATAGAATATTGAATATCGAACTTTATCAGAAATATATTGGGCTTCAAAAGTGGTATTATCATTTTCTTCGGAATAAATATAGAGAATGCCATTTTCTATTTCATATTCATCATAAATTGAGGTATCAATATAACCCGAAGTATCATAAGAGACAGTATATTCTACATATGAATCTTTTGGCCTAATAAAGTACAGTACATCATCATAAGTTACGAAAATTTCTACATCAGATATCGTATCTTTCAAAGATATGTTCTTATTTTGGAGAAATTGATAAAAGTCATTATATGGATAAAAATCTATGCCTGTATCAGTTTCAAATTCTTCAATACTATAATAATACCTCCCAGAACTATCATCGCGGTTTTGAGAATTTTTATAGATGAAAACAATGAGAAATACAATTGGAAGAAGGCATAATATAAGGATTGCTGTTTTTTTGTACTTATTCATATGGATACTTCCTTTTGTTACAATAATTATCTCAAATATACATAATAAAAAAAAGACTTATATTCATTCAATTATCATGATATAATATTTATTATAGAAAATTATAATGGTATATTGTTATAAGCTATTTCTCTTATACATATAGAACATAAGCTATAAGACTAATAAATTCTTTTTATAATCTTCATCACCACCACTCATATTTATGATATAATAAATATGCAAAAGGAAGACTTGGTCTTCAAACGAGAGAATCTATATAGGTTCTCTTTTTTTATCGAATAATGGAGGTGTTGAAATGGAATTATTGAAGGTTTTAAAACGAAATGGAGACATTGTTGATTTTGATAGATTAAAAATTGAAAAGGCTATTGTTGGAGCTATGGAGGATTTGGGTCCTGAACATATCAATGAAGGACTGGCTAAGAGAATTGCAAGGGATATTGAAAGAGAGTTGGAAGAAGGAGTTATTTTTGATGGAAGAAATCCTAGCAAAACTCTACCAAACCCCTCTGGAGACAACACTAGCAAAACTCTTACACCAATCCCAATCAATATCATTGAGGATAGAGTAGAAGAAAAACTTATGGGGAGTCATTGTAAGGATGTAGCTAGACAATATATTGTTTACCGTGCATCAAAGGCAAAGATTCGTTTAGAAAAGCAAGCGCTGGATTTACTTAATGATTCTAATGAGGAGTTGAAAACTGAAAATTCCAACAAAAATACTATTCTCAACTCTACTCAAAGAGATTACATGGCAGGCATCTTATGTAAGGATATTTCACGTAATTATTTCAGTAAGGATTTATTAAGAGCACATGATAAAGGCATGATACATATTCATGACCTAGATTTTTCTCCAGCATTGCCTATGTTTAACTGCTGTCTTGTGAATCTAGATGATATGTTAGAGAATGGAACAAGACTTTCAGATATGGATATTGTAAAGCCCAAAAGTTTCATGACAGCCTGTGCTGTGACAGCACAAATCATCTTTGCTGTTTCAGGAAATCAGTATGGAGGGCAGACAATCAGTTTATCTCACTTAGCACCTTTCGTTAAGATTTCAAAAGAGAAGTATGAAAGAAAATATAGAGAATTGGGATTTAGTGGAGAAAATTTAGAGAAGTTGACAGAGTTTTCTTTAAAGAAAGAAATCAAAGATGGAATTCAATGTCTTGTATATAATGTCATAACTATGTCTAATTCTAATGGACAGGCACCGTTCCTATCTATTTTCTTATGGCTTAATGAAAAACCAGATTATGTCAAAGAGACAGCTATGCTTATTGAAGAGATGATACAACAGAGACTGGATGGGTTTAAGGATAAGAACGGGAGAGCTGTGACCATTGCATTTCCTAAACTTCTTTATGTTTTAGATGATAATAACACTTATCCAGACAGTCCGTATTATTATCTGACAGAGTTGGCTGCTAGATGTACAGCTAAACGTATGGTTCCCGACTATATTTCAGCAAAGAAAATGAGAGAATATAAGGAAGGAAATGTTTTCCCATGCATGGGATGTAGGTCCTTCTTACAGCCATACTATGATGAAAATAATCAACCAAAGTTTTATGGGAGATTTAATCAGGGGGTTGTGACACTGAATTTACCTTATGTGGCTATGCAATCAAAAGGAAACAAGGAGGAATTCTGGAAATTGCTGGAAGAAGCGACACAAAAATGTTACGAAGCTTTGATGATTAGACATAATAGATTAAAGAAAGTAAAGAGTGATGTTTCGCCTATTCATTGGCAATATGGTGCGCTTGCTAGATTAAATCCAGGAGAAACTATCGAAAAACTATTATATAATGATTATTCTAGTATTTCTTTAGGTTATGCTGGGCTCTATGAATGTACAAAATATATGACAGGATATAGTCATACTGATGAACACGGCCACGATTTTGCTCTTCAGGTTATGGAATTTTTGAATGAGAAATGTAGAAAATGGAAAGAGGAAACACATATTGGATTTTCTTTATATGGGACACCATTGGAAAGCACAACTGGAAAGTTCGCAAAAGCTTTGCAAAGGGATTTTGGAGTTGTCAAGAATGTGTCAGACCATGATTATGTGACGAATTCATATCATATATGTGTAAGAGAAAATATTGATGCATTTAGCAAATTAAAGTTTGAGGCTGAATTTCAGGGGCTTTCTACAGGAGGAATGATTTCTTATATTGAGGTCCCATCCATGTATACGAATATTGATGCCTTATTATCTGTTATGCAATTTATCTATGAAAATACGATGTATGCTGAAATCAATACAAAAAGTGATTATTGTTTTGACTGTGGATTTGAAGGAGAGATAGAAAGTGTACAAGATGAAAATGGAAAGTATATCTGGAGATGTCCAAACTGTGGCAACACAAAGCTTGATAGAATGTCTGTTGTAAGACGTACTTGTGGATACATAGGAAGTAATTATTGGAATCAAGCCCGTACTGCAGAGATACATGACAGGGTATTACATTTATAATCATGAAAACTTATGGATACAAATAAACACGCTGCACAGATATTATGATATAATATGAATATAAAGAGAGACTGCTTACCTAATAGCAGTCTTTTTTGTGAGGTGATAATTTGTGTTGAAACAGATAAAAGGATACGATGGATATTTTGTGAGTGATGATGGGATTGTCTATTCAAATCTTGGACAAGGCAATAGAAATAGAGAAAATAGGACAATGATGTATGCTTTAAAACCTAAAATCTCAAAGGCAAGACCATATCCAAGAGTAACGCTAAGAAATCTGGAAACAGGGAAAAGAGATGAAAAGTATGTGAGAAGATTGGTGGCGGAGGCTTTTCTTCCTAATCCTGAAAACAAGCCTATTGTCATTAATAAGGATGGAGATTATTCTAACAATAAAGTTGATAATCTGATGTGGTGTACTTTAAAAGAAGCAAGAAAATTTTCGTCAGACTAGCCATGCATAGATTTATAGAGGAAAATATTATATAATTGTCTTAGAGAATATCATCATGATATTCTTTTTTTCTTGAGAGGAGTGATGTGGAAGAAGCAGAAAAGAAATAATAAAATTGATAATAAGTTCTACATGAAAATGCAATACATTTTACTAAAAAAAGAAGAAAGGATATTAAAAATGACTTTAAAACCAGTTCAAGATTTTTTTGATAGTGAAAACAAATATAGATATTTTTATAATGCTGTAAATGCAATCACGATTTTTCTATTAGTTTTTGTGATTATCAATCAATATCATTCTTTTATAGAGCAAAAGACTGTAGAATCATACTTACTGTTAGCTCAAATAGCGAGTAAAGTTTGTATAGGTGGTTTAGTTATAGTTATACTGTTAAGAGGGATGTTTAAGCCATTGCTTTACAAAGCAGATAAGAATAATACTAAGATTATACTTTTCACAATAAAAGACTTACTAGATATCATTACGAAATTATTTGTAATTATAGAACTTGCATCCATGCTTATAGTTTCTCTGAGTAATATCACTATAATATTTTATATTTTAGTTGGTTTGTATTATTTTTGTCTTTTGATTAAAGGGTTATATCATTTTAATCGTGATATATTTACATTTCCTGATATAGCTCTTCCTTATTTTGATTGTAATAACAATCGATTGTATTTAAATGATAATGTGATTTATCATAATCATCTTCACACAATAAGAAAAGAACAAGACACAAGTGATAAAAAAGACTCGTTGGATAGAAATGAAACGTATTATTTATATAAATGCTTATATGGTGGGACAAATATTAAATCAATTCTTTTAGAAGAAGCGTTAAAAGACAAAGATGGAAGATTAACATTTTATTGTCATGATTATGAAAATTAATATAAAAAGCTACATTAGTTTGTAGCTTTTTTTGTCTTATTTATAGGATATTGAGACATGATTTCCATTAAATTAGCACGATTCCAAAGAACAATACCTGTTTTTGTTGCTAAATCATCAGCAGAAGAAGTGAACAGTGAATTAGTGATAACCATTCCTTCATCACAGTTATAGTATTGAACACCTGATAAGACTTCTTGAACGGCAGTATTTCCAACTTTATTTTTATAACATTTGGCTTGAATCCCAATTTTCTTTCCATATTTTTCGAC
Organism: Massilimicrobiota sp. An142; assembly: GCF_002160725.1. Lineage (NCBI taxonomy): Bacteria > Bacillati > Bacillota > Erysipelotrichia > Erysipelotrichales > Erysipelotrichaceae > Massiliimicrobium > Massilimicrobiota sp. An142. The sequence continues at coordinate 23,995 of NZ_NFLD01000007.1, forward strand.
AATTAAATCAAGTCCTTGGTCATTAGACTCCGATGTAAGAGTACATATATATCCCATTTGCTCAAATAATTGGAATAGATACTTTTCAAATTCTCTTCCACTCATATTGTCAATATCATCAATGGTATAGGAGTTATAAATTGGGGTATCTCCTAATAAATCATCTTTAAGTTTTTGCTTTTTGAGTTTGTTCTTAATGACATAAATCTTATCATCTATATGATTAAGAAATGATTCATACTTTTCATACACCGTTGTATCGTGCTTTGATTTCAAAGTATAGCAAAAATACAAATCTAGGTTTTCTTCATTAATCATTAGAGTTCTGTCGTTTAATGATACTTTAATCAACTCTTCAAGAATGTTATTAGGTGATTGTTCTAAAGACATCATAGATTGAAATTTATTTTGAAAAGTCTCTGACATGATATCAATTGAAGCTGATAATAAAACCATGGTCATTGGATATTCAATAATATTTGATTGAAATTTCTCTTCATCATTTATATGGAAATCATTAGCTTTTAATGAACTTTGTTGAATAATACTATATAAATCCTCCCCAAACTCTTCTATAAATAACTCATAAAAATCATTATATTCATCAAAAAGTGAATCATCTATTGTTGGTAGATTGTCAGTGATTTTGGGACAATCATCTAGATAGTAATCTGTAACCCAAAGGTTATTTTTGATTTCATTTTGAATTGAAATCATTTTCATTAAAGAATAATGTCCATCAGCAAATACCTTCTTTATTATAAAGTTATTTATCATTTTCATTGCTAAGGTATTTTTAATGATATGATTAGAGATTTCGTTTACTAATTCAACTAGAAGGTCTATTTTATTTTCTTTTGTATAATCTTGAGTATATAGATTTTCATTGTTATGAGAAATAGGCTCTGTTTCTACTGTTTCCATGATATGTTGTAGCTTTTGGAACAACTCATCATTTTTTTCATTATTTATATCGTCGTTTGCATGAATGGATTCAGAAATTTTATTAACAGTATAACCATTATTTTTAATTGTATCTTCATTATTATCAATTTCAACATTGGAAGTATCAGTTGAAACTTTCAAATTTTCAATGATATCTGGAGAGAAGTATATTTTACTGTCCATATCCATATATTGATAATTGTTATAAATAGTTTTTGAGATGATTTTTTTAATAGTATTATTTTCATTATCGTTTCTAGAATGATGAGCATCAAGCACATTATCTATAACAAACAATATATTTTTTATTTCTTCAATAGGTTTATTTTTTATATAAGAATTGATAAAGCTAATCATTTTATAAATAAGATAAGTAATACCGCCCATAGAAAATCCAAATAAAAAAATGGAAAGTATGATTACAAGTGGACTATTTTTCTGAGGAGAGGAATCTATGAGTAAGAAAATGGCAATAAATTCCCATATGTAGGTACTAAGCCAAAAAACATTCTTGTTATATCTAGGTCGCAATTCTAATAAATAATCACAATGAAAGCAATTTATATATTCATTTGGTTCTTCTTTTTTATAAATGGCAATCTTCTTACAATGTTTGCAATATACCACCTCTATATTATCCATTTCTTTTAGTATTATTCCTTTTGTCATATTTATGTTCTCCCCTTTATTGAAAATATTATAACAAAGATATGATTGTTATAAAAGGACTTAGAAATTAGTATTTTACTAAAAAACCGTTTATTGATATAATTTGTAAAAGAAAGAAGGCGAAAACCATGAATAAACAAGACATAATCAATACACAATTCGATTCAAAAGAAGAAATTATTGAAACGCTCTACTTATACTCAAGACGAAACTCTATTGATGATGATTTATATCAGGTAGTTCTTGATAATAACCCTCGTTTTAATCTATCATTAAACCAATTATTAAAAGCAATGTTAGATTATGATGATGCTTTTTATAGAAAGGTAGAAAATTTCGCTAGAAGAATAGAAAAAGATAGATTTGTACGAGATGAAGGGAAAAAACTATCTAAATTCCTGAAAAATACCGTTTCGCAATCGAAAGCACAGGGAACTGTTGCAAGAACATTGTCGATGATGTTAGGAGAAGTATCAAAAATTATATATGAATCATGCTTTACACAGGAAGATTTGGAGAATTTAATAGATTTAGTTGATGATGAACAGCATCTAAAAATAGAGTTTGAAGATATTATCATGAGATTGATAAAGAATGTAAAAGATTTTACATACGGTGACGCAAATTTTGAGTTGGTTTCTTTCAGAACTGTTGCTGAATACTATGTGGCTTATTACATAGAAGATAATCCATCAAGGGTTAAAGAATTAAAACAGAAGATAAAAGACTATATTGTCATGTCAGATAGTGACTTGAAGAAAATCGTCGATAAGGGAATTGAAGAAGCAGAAAGAAGTCAGTCTTCAGAATTAGATGAAGAGGATAATCATTTAGATAGATTATGGAGTGAAGCCATGACTTCTTTGCAGAACAACCCGGTTAATGATAATTTGAGCACTCTTGATAATTTCAATAATGAAAAATATGATGAACTATTAAAGGATGATGAATGGACTCCAGAAATGAAAAAAGAGGCAGATAATATCTTTAAAAAATCAATGAATATCTATCCTAAATATTTTCTTGAGAAGGGAGAAGAGTTAGATAAAGATGTCTTCTTTGATGTGATTCTCTTTAAAACTGTAAATATATATTTTTATCGAAAAGATGCAAAACAAGATACTTTTTCACTATTCAGAGTTTATCTAACAGACTGTTTTAATCAATTTGTAGAAAAGAGAATGGATGGTAAAACTCCAGAGAATAATCTCTATAAATATATGATATTGACTGATTTCTTTATGTATTTGGCTCATAGTTTAGTCATCAAAGAAGATTCATTTGCAGATGAACTGACGGATTTATGTTTTCAATATCTTAGCAAGAATGAACAGGTTTCACAGAATTATTCTCAATTTATGAATGACTATAGCGATGAAGAACATTGTTTAAGCTTTAGCCCATCTCAAATGTACGATAATGTTGTGATTATGTCTGTCTTATTTGAAATGGATTCAGATAAGAGCATACAACGTGCAATTCGACGATTATTATTGAAATATTATAAGAATATAAATGAGTCATTAGAACAATATAATCTTAGACAAAGAAAAATATATTTAGGTGACGATGTGGATAGTCATATGTCTTATCAGGAAATAATTCACGAATATGCTGTGACTTTTCTTTTCAATTACTTTAAGGAGCCAGTTTATGTAGCTCCATTCTCTGCATTTATTAGAGATTTTGAAGATGTTTTGTCATTGAACATGAACTTCTATAATACATCACCAGAAATTGTAGAGAACATTGGAACGAATATCGAAAATGATAATGCCAGCTTCCAGAGAGCTAATGAATATTATCAGTTGATTGATAGTATTTTAAAAGAAGCTAAAGAAACAGATTTATCTGATTTAGAAAATGAGTATTCACAAAAATATACAATCTTACATATAACAGCCATTCAAAAAGCCTATACATTTGACAGCTTTTTAGATTATGAATACATGATTAAAAAGAATCAAAAAGCATTGGCTATGTATCTGTTATTTGTGGACAATGAGATTGCGTATGGATTTGATAAGTGGGATATCGAAGAACAAATCGATTTATTATGGGAGGCTTCTATTATTATTGTACTAACAAAAGAAGTCTATAAATCTTTCATATTTCTTCCTAAAGTCCAAGATTTAGCAAATGATAAGTATACATATCTATTGGAAAAGAAGATTGAAGAAAAGGATGAATTAATCAATGAAAAGGATACAGCCATCTCATCTTTAAAAAATCAAATAAAAGCTCTTAATGATTCTTCTCATCAGGAAATTAATGAAACAATTAAAGAGATAAATAAGGTCAACTATAAGGAAATAGAGAAGCTGAACAAAAAGCTTAAAGAAAAAGATAAAAAGATAAAGGAATTAGAAGAGAATCAAAAAGAATTATATAAACTTAGAGAATTACTGTTTGAATTGCAGAACAGTGAAGACGTTTTAGAGGAAACTGATGCAGAAAGCTATGAAGACAAATTATTAGATATTTCAAATAAGAATAAAATTGTCTGCATAGGAGGACATATACGTTTATTATCCACTCTTAAGGAGAAGTACCCTCATATGTCATTTATGGAAGTAGCTAACAGTGTATCAGACAGGGTTATTCGCAATGCAGATTATGTATTTTTCTTTTATAATTTCATGAGTCATAGCACATACAATAAGGTTATGAGTTTACTTAGTAATAATGAACATATAAAATGGGATTATATTTCAGCAAAGAATATAGATATTGTAGAAAAGGAAATGTATGAGAAGATAACAAGATTTAAAAATTAAATATAAGGAAAAGAGCTAAATCAACTTCAGAATTGTAAGATTGATTAGCTCTTTTTTAGATATTTTATCTAATTATGAAATAGTTAATGTTTTTTAACAGTAGTTGAAGCATTTCTAAATGCTGCATTGTTAGTACCTGTACTATAACTTCCGGAGTTTCTGATTTTATCTCTTAATTGAGAAGGGGTTGTACAACTGCCAATTTGAGTGCTACCAGTAGCATTCCAAACTCTAATAGCAAAATGAGTGCAGTTATTTAGTAGACTCCATTTGTCACCGTTATTAATTATTGAGTTTATACTAGATAATTTAGATGTTGAAATGGATGTTGTTTTATAAACTGTATTATTGTTGTTTTGAAACTCTGTTATTTTACTTCTTTCTTTATTGTACCAGAGTCCAGTAGGTGTAGTATTTCCCCAAGTTCCTATTGTTACACTAGCGTTAGCATTTAATTTATACTTTCCTACGGTTACTTGAGATGATGTATTATTCTTAATAACAATCCATGCATGAGAGTTTCCAAGGCCGGATGAACCAGAAGACGAAGATTTTGTATTAATTGCTGCGTATATATAAACATTTAGATTACTAGCGGCCGAGACACTATTTGTATATGGTAAAATCACCGAAAACATTATCAGTAAAGATAATAGTATTTTTCTAAGTTTTTTCATGTATAAATTACTCTCTTTCTAATATGGTTTCTAAGTTTCCTTCTAAATTTTTTTGCTTGATTTCCTTTATATGTCCATCGTTATTATTAATATGAATCTCTAGAGGATAGTTTTCCCCTGATAATAAAGAACCATAACCTTGAATTTGATAAACTCCAGGTTCTATTTCTGATAATTCGTATCTTTTGAATTTATAATGTCCTTGGCCATCAGCAACATTTAATGTGATGGTATCAGAATCTTCATAATCTGTAATATATAGGTATACAGGGCTAACGCAAATAAAATTAATAATAAGATAAGCTATGAAAAAAAATACTAGTATTATACCTACAATTATCCATTTCTTTTTTTTCATAAGTAACACCTCCTACTTGTATTTTATCATGTAATACATGCTAAATGTAGACTTATATATTAGAAAATGTTAAGATATAATTGAATTTAATGCGTTTTATGTTTAATCAAAATTAGGAATTTTAATTATTGTCATATTTTTATAATTTATAGAAAAATCATCAATGTCAATATTATGTTAAAATATAGATGTGAAACGAGTGGACGAAATATAATCCACTCTTTTTATATTTCAATCAAAAAGGGAGGTGAGTTGATGGAACAGTTTTTCATGAATATAGGCGTTATCATTGAAAATGCATTTATCGTCATCTGGTTTTGGTGCTGTATGTATAAATGGGAGCTTCTCTTTCTATTAGGACTTATTGTCGCTGTTATTTTTGAATATAAGGAAATGAAAATTCACTATGTGGATGATAAACGTAAAGTTGTATAGTGTGGAGGTGATAATATGATACAGTATGATTATAAAGCACCGAGATATAATACTGGAGTTCTTAGACTGGAAGTCTGGGATATGATAAAGACTATAATTCAATATCTAGTATTGTTCTGTGCCACTGTTTATGCAGTACATTTGTTTAGTTATGTTGGGAAGTGGATGATAATTTTATTGATTGCTGCACTTGCATCGACATTGATTGCTTATGCTTTTGTACCTGCTGGTGATAGAGAGGGAGCTCTTGCTGATATTAGAAGAAATCTATTCTTATATGATTTGGTTGCTATTGGAGGATATTATCTCATATCGAACTGGGCGCAGATTGATGGAACTTTATTAGGGGTGTCATTTGGACTTGCATCAGGAACAGTCATGGGAAATACAATTGCTGGGTATTTACCTGTTGTTCTCCAGATGATAATCATTATCGCTCCTATAACACATTTCTTTTATGAAATTAAAAGAATCATGACATATCATAAGAAAGGATATGGTGGAGTTACAAAACGTGAAAGAATGGAACAGCTACAGCGAAATATTGTCAAGTAGCATAAAAAATGGGAAAAGGGGCTGTAATAGAACGCATATTTCATTACAGTCTTTCATTTTGTTGGACATTTATGGGCAAAACCCGGAGGTGGTTAAATGTCAAGTTTTCAAAATTCTTTAAAGAAATTTATAAATAGTAAATATGGAGATGATGAAGAGTATGATTTAGACGATGTTATTATACATAATTCTGATATTGTATTAAAAGCTAACAAAATGCAGTATCTTCTTTTTGATTTTGAAAAAGAAGTATCACCAGGTAAATATGAGAGAGTCTTTAAGGCCATTAAAATGATTAAGCTTATTCGTATTCCCAAAAAGGATTTGACACTCACAAATTTCTTAAATATGCAATCAGGAGTTGTTACGGGATGGAATATGTCACAAGTCAATTTCCTACAGATAATTGCAAATATTACTAAACCTTATAAGAAAGGATTAATTTTTGCTTATGGAGTACAAGGTGTATCTAGTACAAGCATCCAAGAAGCTAAGGAAAGTGCAGACGAACAGATGGCTGCATTGGAAAAGGGATTAACAGGAACTTTCAGAACTATGGAATATGATGATTTGGATGCAGAAGATGCCAGATGGATTTTAAGAAAGATGAATGAAATGAAGCATTTACTGGTTGTTAGAGGTATACCTGAGCCTAAAATCAGTAAAGGGCGCGCCAATACAACAATATTCACTTCATCTGACCAGAAAGATGCAGAAGAACAGTCAGAGGAATTTCTATTAGGTATGGATGAATATGAATATCTTCTTGTTTTAAGTGCAACTACAGTTTCCCACGATACATTATCAAGATGGACGGAAGCAGCACTGAAAGAGCAGACATATTGGGCATCGCTTAAAAATGGTACAAAATCTATGACATTTGGTTTATCAATACCTATGGTATATGGAGCCAATATGGGTGCAAGTGAAGGATGGAATTCTTCTCATTCGCAGAATTTTGGTGAAAACTATAGTACATCACATAGCGTTTCTCATGGTACTAATGAATCATGGTCAGAAGGAACAAGCCAAAGCTTCTCTCAAGGAACTTCATTTGGAAACAACCAGGGATTATCTGCCAATAATAGTTTTGGAGAGAGTTTAGGTAGAGGAACAAACTTATCAACTGGAACAAGTGAAAGCAACAGCATAGGACACTCCACTACACAAAGTGATGGAACATCTTTTGGTGAATCTTCTTCTACATCACAAAGTGTTTCAGATGGGACTTCTACATCAGAGAGTCATTCTACTGGAACAAGTAATTCTGTATCACATTCAGAAAGCTTTGGAGAATCAATTTCTCAAAGTGAAGGATGGGGACAGTCACATGGAACTTCAATGGGTACAAACGTATCGACTGGAACATCTGGTTCAACTGGTACAAGTACAAGCTGGTCTGAGGGCGAAAGCAGTGGGACATCTTCATCAAGCAGTCATGGAACGAATTCGGGATGGAGTTCAGGAAATACTCATACTGAAGGTGATAACCACAGTGCTTCATCTGGAACAAATAAAACTGATTCAGGAAGTGGAGGTGGAGGAATCAACCTTGGAATATTAAGTGGTAATGGTTCTTATTCCCATAGTTGGGGTACAAACAATAGTACATCAAGTGGAACAAGTGTAAGTGATGGTTATACATCAGGAACAAGTGGTGGAACAAGTTCATCTACTTCAACTGGAACATCTCATTCTACATCTTCTTCTATAGGAGGAGGAACAAGTACTTCTCAGGGATGGTCAAATAGTGTTGGAACATCTCAAAGCGTTAACGAGGGTATATCGCATTCAACATCCGTAGGAAGTGGTTCAAGCTGGTCAAATGGAACATCTACTTCAACAGGAACAAGCACAAGTGATTCAGTTGGTACTGGAACAAGTCATTCCGTATCTAACGGTCTATCACAAGGAAGCTCTTATTCTCAAAATTCTTCTCTTTCACAAGGGGTATCATTAAGCAGTGGAAAGGGAAGCAGTATGTCTAGTGGCACAAGTGATTCATATGGACAAAGTGCTTCTTCATCACTTGGCTCTTCACTAGGGACTTCTCAGGGCTGGTCGCAATCACAAAGCTATGGAACAACTCAAGGTCACTCAGTTGGTGTGTCTGAATCTGTTTCAGATGGTGTCAGTCAAGGAGTATCTTCTGGAAGAGGAATTTCAACTGGGTTAAGTGGAGGAACTTCTAGAGGATTAAGTGGTAGTCTTGGATTAGGGCCATCACTTTCATTTGGGAAAACTTTCCAATGGGAAGACAGAGAAGCCACAAGACTCGTTGATATGCTTCAATTCTCACTTCAGAGATTTATTGAAGCTAATAATAATCTCGGTATGTGGTTTACAGATGTTTATATAATGACTGAAAGTAGAGAAGCGTCAACTGCAGCGTCTACATTAGCGATGTCATCATGGCATTCGCCTAATACAATGACTTCACCATTACAGGTTTATGAGCCTTCACCACTAGAAAGAGAGTACTTAAACAAACATTTATCTGTGTTTTCTCCATCAGTCAAAAAAGAAGGTATCCCAGGACAGTTTGAATCCTATAAATATTCTACATTACTCCTTTCAGATGAACTTTCTGCGATGACGCATCCTCCAAGAGTCAATGTAGGTGGAATTTTGACTTCTGTTGATGACCCTATGGTATTGCCAATTCCTGGTAATAGACAGGATGGAGATATCTTCTTAGGATATGTGGCTGATGTCGAAAAGTTCAGTAAGACTCATAAATATAAGAGTGGATTCAAATATTGCATCAACGCCGACGAAATTCACCATGCATACTTTTCAGGTGCATCAAGAAGTGGTAAGACGGTTGCAGCAAAACGTATGGTTGCAGAGACATATAATAACGTCAGAAGAGGAGAACAGAAAAAGAAATTCAGATTTGTTATCATGGACCCTAAAATGGACTGGCGAGCTCTAGCTAAAGTCATCCCTCCAGAACACTTTAGATTCTATAGCCTTGCTGACCCACAGTTCCATCCCATTAAGATGAATCTGATGAAGATTCCTAGAGGAGTTTATGCAGAGCGTTATGTCAATACATTAAGAGAAATCTTTGTTCGTAGCTATGGTTTGGGTGATAGAGGGTTTAACATTCTTGGTCAGGCAATCATAGATATCTATTCTGAAGCAGGAATCTTTGATGATGATACAAAATTGAATCAAAAAGACCCATTTACCGGGCTCTATCCAGCAACAGAGAAAAGTAAGAACGTCACTTTAAGTGATGTCGCAGCAAAACTAAGAGAAGAACAGGATGGATGTAGAGGGGAAAAACAGGATGCTATCCAACGTATCCTGGACCGTCTGTACGACTTTGAAGCAGAAGCATCTATCACAAAAGATATCTTCTGTAACAGAGGAGATGATGCAATGGGAATTGATGATTTATTAGGAGAAGATGACGTTGTTGTTCTAGAATCATTTGGTATGAACATGATGACTTCATCATTCATCTTTGGATTATTAACGTCTTCTATCTATCAGTATGCAGTTGCAAATGGTGGTTTTAATACGTCTGACCAATATGAAACAATTCTTGTATTGGAAGAAGCTAATCAGGTTTTAATTGGAGAAGATAGAGATAATCTTGGTGGACCAAACCCATTCGAAATCATATTAGACCAGTCAGCAGGTTTTGGATTGTTTATATGGAGTATTACACAAAAGATTGCAGACATGCCTCAGTCTATCCTAGCCAACTGTGCTATCAAGGTCATTGGTCGACAAGACCGTCCAGATGATATTGAATTATCTGTGGTTCAGATTGGTAAGGAAGGAAAGATTACAGATAGACAATGGAAAGAATGGTTCCCAGATATGCCTCAAGGATGGTTCATTGTTAAATCAACAAGAAATAGAGACTTTAAGATGAATGCTCCTTGCCATGTTTTAGTGGAATATCTAGATGCAGAGCCACCTACAAATATAGAGTTAGACCAGATTTTAAAGCTCAATCAATTAAGAAACATGAAAAAATCATCTTCATTGTATAATCATATATAAATAAGTTTTAGACCGTGTCACTGGCACGGTCTATTTTTATAAAAAATAGAAAAATATTGTATAATTGTTTATGTAAAACAGAAAAAAGAGGTGATATTGTGAAATTACTTAAAGGTAGAAACAAGATGTTTTTTATCTTTTTATTTGTCATTGCTGTTATTGTGACAGGAGGATTATATTTTATCCTTGTTGGTAATATGACAGATGTACTTGTTTTAAATCAAACAGCAAGAGGAGGAACACAGATTACGGCAGAAATGCTATCTGTTAAAAAAGTGGATAAGTCAAGCTTACCAGATAACTATTTAACAGCTAACTATGAAGATGATGTTGTAGGAAAATATTTAGACTTAGGATTAACAACGAATGCTGTCTTAACTAAAGATAATCTTTCTTTAACAGGAAAAGCATCACTTATTGAAACAGGAGAAACTTTATATGCAATGAGCGACCTTGTTAACTATCCTCAAGGACTTGTTGCAGGAGACCATGTTAACGTAGTCGTTTCTACAAGTGCTGAAGGAAGTAAGTTTGTTAAGACAATTGAAAATGTACCTGTTGCAGGAGTGCATACTGAAGAAGGAGAAATTACTGGTATTGAAGTTTATGTCACACCAGAAGAAGCTCAGTCTATTGCATATGCACAAGCAAATGGACAGGTATCAGTAGCATTGCTTCCATTAGATTATGAAAGCAAGAATCTTGAAATCTTAGATGATGGAGGATTTTTATCTTCACAATTTGGAGATACAACAGATACAGAATCTGCTCAATAGGAGGTGCAATAAATGAATATATATAACGTCTTATTTGTCAGCAATAGCATCAGCTATGCTGAAGAATTTAAAAGAATTGCACAATTTAATTCAACAATTAATCTTATAGGGATTGCTAGGGGATTGCATGATTTTAGAATGAAGATACGTTCAGCTCCAATTCATGTTGTCATTGTGTCAGATGTATTGGCTGATGGTACTCTCCAAGAAGTCATGAATGAACTTGTCAATGAAGATGTCATTGTTTTTGGTGTGTTGAGAGATAGCTATCAAAGCACTTTATTAGATAATTATGGTGTATCTAGTGTAACAGAAGCTGAAATGAATCCAGCTGATGTCGTAGATTTTCTTGCTCAAAACCTTACAGATTATCCTATTGAAGAGGGGCAGGTTTTTGAACAGACTCCACAGGAAGAAGTTGAGCCATTTGTTTCAAGATTTGAAGAAGGCTATGATAACTATTCTCATAAAAGTCCTCAACAGGAGATGCAAAGAAACAGCTACTCTTCTGGCTATTCTTCAAGAGAAATGGATAGACAGATGAATGTAGAGCGTGAAGGACCTGTCCAACGTCAGCATACATCTGCAAGAAGAGCGACAACTATGGGCGTTCTAAAACCAAAAGTTGTCTGCATGACTTCAGCCAAAGGTGGAGTAGGGAAATCAGCTTTAGCTATAGAAATTGCTGCTTGTATTGCGGCAAGAGGAAAAGAAGTGGAAGTGAATATGTCTACCATGAGAGGTAGTCAAAGCGAAGTCAAAGCTGTACTGGTTGATTTAAACTGCGCATTTGGAACAATTGCATCAACTCTTCCTTGCGTATCTGATATGAAAAATCCACCAACATTGGCTGATTGGGTTATCAAAATTAGAGATAAAATTATGAGACAGCTTTCCTCTGAAGACAAAAGAGAATTGCAGTCTATGGAACAGCCTCGTTATGCACCTTATATTTACAAAATAAACAGAAATGCTTTGTCTTTTACAAAAGAGGAAGTTATGTCTTTACTTGTCAAAGAACCTAAAAGTGGGTTATATGTACTTCCAACAGTATCAAGCAATTATGATGTATCACAGATAGAGAGTGAATTTATCGAGATTATTATTGAAGAACTTCATAATTTCTTCGATGTTGTCATGCTGGATACAGGGAATAACTTTGAAGAGTTTACACAGACAGCATTTCGTATGTCAAATGAAATATATATTGTTGCACAGCCAAATTATCAGGTTACAGTCATTATTCGTAATCTTTTAAGAGACTCTGTTGAAGGATTAGGAATTGATAAATCCAAATTCAGATTAATTATCAACCATCCACAGACAAATAAACAGGTTATTAGTGACGAAGCTATGCAAAAAGCTTTGGATATTCCTTTTGTGGGTGGAATCAATCATGATGAAAATATGTTATTGGCACATGATGAAGGGAAATTCTATGTCATTAATAATAAGAAAAAGCCAGTTTCTCGCGCCATTACTTTAATTGCCAATCAAATATGCCCATTGTGGAATGTAGCAAATGCCCCTAAAAAGGGATTGTTCGATAAATTATTCGGGAAATAGGAGGTGATATGATGAAAAGTTTTCCACAGTCAGGAGGTCAAAGTCATAGAGAGAATGAAAGAATCAATACTCCTCAAAATCCTCAAACCTCAAAGACTTTGAATAAGCCTACAAATATAGGGACGCTTAATAATGGGGCTTTTAACAAACCTTCATTAAAGAAACCAACATTAAACAAACCACAGTCTCATCATGAAGGCCAAAATTCTTCAAATAAACCTCAATTAACCACATTAAAACCAAACATTCAACAAGGTGATGCTCAGGAAATAAAAAGAGAGTTAAATACTTTTACTCCTCTTAAGCCTGAGAGAACACAAAAAACTCTTAAAAAACCTGTACCATCATTTTCTTTGAATAGAGAGCCTCGCTTAGATAGACAGGAAGAAATAAAAACTAGTAATAAGGAGATAAAAAGAGAGCATGAGAGTTTACAGGAAAATAAGCCTAAAAACACCAATGTAAATGCTCAAAATAAACAAGATAAGCTATTGTCAGTAACAGATTTCTATTGTACGCATCATGAATTGATTAAGGAAATCATAGATAAGGTGCTGACAATGAAATTCGGCTCTAAAGTTGCCAAAGGAACAGAAGATGCCGATACAAGATATCAGATTGAAAACGAAGCATCAGAAGATGTGAGAAACTATCTAGAATCTAAAAATATATCTGGTTTAGATTATTCGATAATGCCGGAATATGTTCATGTTATTTTCGCAGAAGCAATGGGATATGGAATTCTAGAGTTTTTATTGAATGATAAGGAAGTTGATGAAATCATGGTTCAGACACATGAGCATATCTATGCTGAAAAGCATGGGGTTCCTGTGTTGACGGAATACAGATTCCCTAATTTTGATGTTGCAAAAGGAATAGTCAATCGTATTATTCGACCTTTAAATAAGACTCTAGACGTTTCAAACCCAAACGTGGATGCTCAGTTGCCTGATGGTTCACGTCTATCAGCATCTATTCCACCACTAAGAGCTGAAGGAGAGATTTCCATTGACATACGTAAGTTCTCAGATAAGGTTTATCCATTATCTTATTATTCAGAGAAATACCAGTCATCCACACCGGAAATGGTTCAATTTGTTGAAGCCTGTGTCAAAGCCAAGAAAACAACTATTGTATCTGGAGGAACTGGTTCTGGAAAGACAACAATTCTAAATGCCTTGACATATGCACTGGGACAGAATGAACGTATTCTCGTCATAGAGGATACAAGAGAAATTAGATGTCAGGTTCCTCATGTTGAATATTATTTGAGAGTGCCTGGAAATAAAGAGGGATATGAAGGAATCTCTATATCGGATATTATTCAGATGTCTTTAAGAAAGCGTCCGGATAGAATCTTTGTTGGTGAATGTCGTGGAGGAGAGTTTAATGAATATTTGAATGCGGCCAATACAGGACATGATGGAAGTATGACATCCATCCATGCCAATAGCCCAGCAGAATTGTTTCCACGTATGGAAAATATGTTATACAAGAATGATGAAACTAAGAACATGACACATGAAGCCATCATGCGTGTACTTGCTTCATCGGTAGACATCATCATTCAGACAAAACGTCTTGAGGACGGAAGTCGTCGTATTACAAACATTACAGAAGTTTTAGGATATGGACAGGAAGGGTTTGATAAATTAAAGGCAATGAGACTTGTCACAGATAAAGATAAATTTGACCCTTATAAGATATATATGCGAGATGTGTTTTACTTCAGAGAAATTGATGTGGAAACAACTGAAGAAAATGGGATGAAGAAAAAGCATGTCAAAGGACAGTTTGTCTGTACAGGATATGTTCCATTTTGCAATAAAGCATTAAGAAAGTCTGGAGTAGGATTTGATAAATCATTTTTTGAAAAGAGAATTTTAATGGAGGTGTAGAGGATGACAGCTACTAATTTCTTTGGGACATACGGTGTAAAAGTGCTGTTGTCCCTTATACCTATTGTCATTATTGCCGGTTATTTGATTTTTATCAAGACACGTTCAATACGTGAGGAACAGGAAATCAATAAAAGATTTGCAACAACAAAAGAGACGATTGCCCAAAAGAACTTGTCGCAGTTTATCAAGAAAGATACAACTCAGAAGGGTATTTTTGCTAATCTTAAGGCCAATATGACTGTATTAGGTATTGAGTATAAGTATGAAAATACTTCATTATTTTTGATAGTTTTATTTTTCGGGGCAGCATTATTTTCCAATCTGATGATTGGAGCAGGGCCTTTACTGATGTTATATTTTGGTGGTTTAGCTATCGCAACGATTTATGTGCTTATCATCAATAAGATGGAAAAACGCAAATCGGAATTAAGAGAAGAATTCATGGAGAAACTTAGAGATATTTCTGCTCATATGTCTGTTGGATTGAACTTTCAAACAGCCATTACAGAGTCACTTAGAGCTACTAATACCTCTATCGCCATGGCTAGGGAATTGGAAAAGGTGAGAGATGCTATCTATACAGGAAGTAAATATTCGGATGCTTTCATGAAAATGTATGATAGTTTACATATCAAGGAAATAAAGGAGTTTTCTCAGATTTGCTATGTATATGAACAGACAGGTGGAGAATTTGTCAAGGTTATACATTCCTTCGAAGATTCATTCAAGATGAAAAGAAAAATTATTCAAGAAAATGAAGTGTTTGAAGCATCAATGAAAAGCGACCAGAAAATCGTCGTGGGTATTCCTGTGCTATGTATATTAGGCTTTGCATTTTTAATGCCTGAAGTTATCCGTACATTTTACCAGTCTTTCTTTGGACAGATTTTAGGTATCTTCTTAATATCTATTATTTATGTTGGAAATCTTATGATGACAAGATTTATGCATATGGGAGGTGACGAATAGTGTTTATAGATTCTTATATTCTGATTCAGACCGTCAGTGTAGCATTATTCTTTGGAATCCTAGAACTTGGCTATATCTTCTGTGGAAGGAAGCAAAGAGAAACAGATGCTCTCATTGCAAGTATTCATAAACAGGAGGGTGTCAGAAGTGTCACAAGATTTGAGCTATTCAAAAAAAGAATTCTTGAATCAGGAATGTATCAAAATTATTACAACTGGATTAAGCAACTTTTGGACTTGTGCTGGGATGATAAAGAAACACCCGAAAACATTATTCGTACTCAAGTGATTATAGCTATTACAGGAATTTTATTGACTATCATCACTTTATTGACTTGTCCTATTTATATCCCGTTAATTGTATTGTTGATATTTGTGGTTTGTGCAATTTTCCCAGTCTATAACTACAAAAGCAAAGTCGATAGTAAAAATAAGCGTTTTGATAAGGAATTACCTAACTTTATCAATAAAACAATTATGGTATTAAGAGTAGGGGTATCTGTAGAAAACGCATTTGGATATGGGCTACAGTCAATGGAAGAATCCTTGACACGTAAGGAGTTTGAAAAACTTGTAGCACAGATGCAGGTGCATTCGGATGATATACAAAAAGCCTTTATTAATTTAAATAAAAGAGTGCAGACAGAAGAATGCGAGAGATTCTGTAACATCATTGTTTCCGGTATAAGAAACGGTAACAGAATGTCTGACATTTTAGAAAGCGAGTATGAAAGAATATCAGATAATCAGATTACAAATATGAAAAAGGCTGCTGAAGTGAGAAAGACTCTGGTTACATGTATTAATATACTTCTTATTTTTGTTCCTGCAGTTATGCTATTGATTTTACCTATGATGAGAATTGGTGAACTTGCCTAAATGCAAGGGAAGTAAATAAAAATTCAAATCATAGGAAAAATGATAAAATATTTATGTATGGTATTACGGAGGTGTGTAAATGAATCTAGTACGTAATTATTTGAAAAGTGAAGACGCATTAGAAGTGTCAGCACAAACTATTTTATTCGTAGTTATTGCAGTCGTTGTAGTTGTTATTATTGCGTTTGTTGTCTATAACTTAATAAATTCAGGAAAAAGCCAAACTGAACAAGGAATGGATGATTTCGATAATTTAGTGGGAGATTTCAATGCCTTACATTAAGAGGTGAAAAAATGTTAAAAAAATATCTATTAAGTGAAGATGCCATTAATGCATCAGTAGAGCAGATACTCCTTCTTGTTCTTACTGTGATTGGTGTCGTTATCGTAGGATATATGATATATAATGGCATCAAAAAAGGTCAGTCAACTATGGGGGAAGATTTCATTATGGGAGGATAAACAATGGAATGGATAAGAATTATACTAATGGCTCTTGCTATGGCTATATGTCTGGTAGGGGTTGAACAAGACAGAAACGAAAGAAAATTTTCTAATAAATATATATTATTTCTCATGATAATAGGCATGATTGTTGCAGGAATGGGGAACCGACTTCCTGCTTCATTAATGTCTTTCCTTATTATTAATTTGTTAGGAATCTTTATTTCTGCACTTCATATTTTTGGAGCATCAGACTGGAAGCTGTTTGCTTGTACAACTCTATACATACCAATTTTTACAAAAATTGAGTATGGTGTTGTTTTTGGTATCTGCTTTGTGATTTATGGTATATATCAGAAATTGAGAGTTGTCAATAAAGGACAGTATAAACAGGCTTTTCTAGATGAATGGGAATCTATCAAGTATTTTATTTATTCTCGAAAAAGACTTGTTATTGAAGAAGATAATCGAGGTGTTTATAAGGAAGCAACAATTGCAGCTACAGAAGGTATTGTTTTTGCCTTTTTTGTAACATTGTTAATGCTTGTATAGCATTGAAATAGCTATATGTTTATAGCGGAGGTGGAAGATTGAGAGATTTTTTTAGTGATGAATCTGGAAGCACCAGTGCTGAAGTAGCGTTACTGTTTCCGTTTATACTTGCCATTATCATGTTTGCGTTGTACATCAATATGTTCTATGAAAGTAAGATAGCAACATCAATTGGTGCCAATGAAGCATTAAGATATGCTGTTACACAGACTAACTATGCTGATGCAAAATCTATTGCAAATAGTCGCTTGCAGAATGTATATAGGCAACATAATATTACATATAAGAATATGTCATTGAGTTATGATGATACAAATGGCGATGGGAAATATTCAATAGGGGATATATTGACACTAAAAGTAGAAACAAAGAAAGGTATCTGGTGTAATCATACATATACTTTACAGGCAAGAGTTGAAGATGACCAGGTGATTCGATGAAAGAGTTTATAAATGATAATGAAGGAAATGTAACAGTTGCCTTCTCTCTTATTACTCCACTTCTTCTTTTCTATTTTTTATGGGTAGTGAGTACATGGCAGGCAAGATATGTTCAGATGCAGACAAAAGCAGTGATTGACTTAGCTGTGTTAGGTGGTGCTACAACAGGTGTTGCCATAGAAACAAATGGCAATTATTCAGGAACATACATTCCTATCTATGGGGACGAATATGGGGCCTATAATGAATATGGTAGTGATGTTGCAACTCAGCTTTTGAGTACAAATGCCTACAACACCCTTCCAAAATCCGTTGCAGACCAGATTATGAATCAAGCAAGAGGATATTGGGAAACAGCAGATGAAATCTTTTATCAGCAGGGTGGATATATGCATTTTAAGGTAGAAAATATCAAATATCGTTCATTATTGCCAGTGCTTGTAGATAACTGGAATTTTACTATTGAATCAACAGCTAGATGCCAACCTAAATAGACATCTAGCTTTTATTATAGAGGTGATATTATTGCAGGATAAGGATATATTAAAGAAAGCTCAGGAGCTTCTTGATGAGGACATCTCTCCACAACCTCTTACAAATCCAGACAGACAAGGAAGTTATGAAGAGGAAACTCAATTCTCAGGAGATAAGAGTCTGGAAATGAAAGAGAGTTTAGAGAGGGAAGAATCCAACGGAGAACCTTTCAATATTCCCAAACAGGGATATCAGAGGTTTCCTAGATATAAGAAGCCGGGAGTATTGAAGATTTTGGGTGGAATTGTTGTAATCATAGCATTGATAGTGCTTATTTCGATGCTGATGCCATACATTCCACAGGGATAGAGGTGATATAGTGAAGAAAGATATAGATAAACTCACTAAAAACTTGGAAATTCCTACAATAACAGTGATTGGACAAAACAGCGTTGCCGTCCCTGTTTATCAGATAGAAGCCATAATTGAGTATGGAAGCCAAGCTTCTCGTGAGATTTTTGAAAGGGGATTAGAGGAAGGAAAACTTATCAAAGCGCTACTAGATGAAGATAAGATAAAATCATTAATCTTGCTTGATAATGGTGATATTATTCCTTCAACATTCCATTATATTTCCTTAAGAAACCGTTGTTCAGAATGGCTGACATTTGTGACGACTGTTGGGGGAGATAATGCAGGAATCAATATTGATAAAATCCATTTTCTCATCAATTATAAATACTGTGACCAGGCAGTTGTTGATGAGATATTAGAGAGATATCATGTTGTCATAGGATATGATGATATAGATAAGACAAGAAGCATGATTGTGATGCAATCATGTACTGTTTATCCTTCGACTTTTAATTTTTCTACACTCAGAAGAAGACTTTCATCAAGTAAAGAAGATATATAAAAGAGGCTACTCATTGGAAGTAGCCTCTTCTAAAACCTCTTCAATTTTCTTTTTGTTGACCAAAGAGATATTAAGTTGAATCATTCTGGCACGCACCATATTAGGTGTGACCTGAAAGATTCTTGAAAGTCTATAAATGGTCATTTTCGGGTTTAATTCATTTTCTCTATTTGCCACCCTATATGATGCTTGCAAAAATTCCAGCTGTGCCCTAAAGATATTTTCTGGCATCAGTAGGGTTAATGCAAGTCTTGTATAGGTATTGTTTTTTATGTCTTTCTTTGTAACAGCCAGCTGAAAGAAATCAGTATGTCTTTCATCGATATCTAGTAAATAATGTGCAAGAAGATATGCAACAAAGAATCTTTTATCTTCATTGGACATATTTTTTTCAATTAAGAAGTAATTAGAATTCTCATTCATGCTAAATTCTGCATTGATTCCAAAAAAGGCCTTTACGGGTTGAATGCAGCCTTCCTTTGTGAATGGAAACTGATAAACAGTAAATCCCAGTCTATTTGTTATATCAATGATAGGCATTTTCACTCGGTTTTCTTTCATGCCTTCCAAAAGATGACTTACAATAAGTTCCATCTCAGGTTGGCCAATCCCATCAAAATTATAGCCGAAGCTTTCTTTCATTTCAGTAATACATTTATGTGCTCTCACGTCCTTTCTTCACCTCAAAAAATATTAATTTGTATTTATCATAAATATTATACAAATAAATTTAGGAAAAAGCAATACAATTTTATATATTTTTTATTATATTGCATTTAGCATGTAATACATGATAAAATACAATTAGAAGAACAGTATACCTAAGAAAGGCGGTGTAAAATAAGTATATGGAGGGGTTCTTTACATTGTAGATATTGTTTGTAAATAATTATGAAAGGAGAATATTAATGAAATTAAAAAAGAATATAATTAAGATTTTTATATCAACACTTATGGTATTATTGAGTATTCCTGTAATAAATGTAAGTGCATTAGATTTAAAGGATATTGTTACAATGCAATTAAGTTCGCTTTTAGAAAAAAATGTAGAAATTAGTAGTATTTATCATTTATATGATTTAAATAATGAACAAGTTTATGATTTATACGAATACAATGACGGTTATGCTGTAGCTACTAAAAATGGATTTATATCTGAAGCTATGCCTAATAGTGACAATCCTTACAAGGATGTTTTAAATAAAAAGCTATACTATTTTGGACCATATAATTATTTTTATGATAATAATGGAGTTATGACATCTGTTAGTGGAGAGACTATTCCGACAACACGAAGTACAGAAAACAATTTTTCTGAAGAATTAATAAAAGCAAATAATGAAGTTCTTAACAGTAATCCAATGGTTATGACTAGAGGAGATAATGTTTGGAGAGGAACATCAAGCAGTCGCTTTACAAGATATAAGAATTGGAAAAATACTAATAATACATGTGGTCCTCATGCTGCGGCTGTAATTCTTGCCTATATTGATGATTATATTGATGATAGAATTGTTCCATCAAATATTAGAACAAGAAATAGTACTTCTCCAGGTAAACTCATAACTGAATTGGCAGCTCATACTACAAATCCAACAGCAACTCGACCTGTCAATGTATCAAATGGAATGTGGTATATTATTTCTAAACAAGCTGGTTTATACTTTGCTCCTGGATATCAGTCTGTAGGTACTACATGGGGAAAAGCTGTAGAAAAAATAAAAGGTTTTCCAAACTGTGTAGGAATTGGACTTGTAAAAGCATTTGGTTCTACATATGGGGACCATTGGGTAGTAGGATATCAGTACAAAGAGGATGCAAACAATAAGGGATATTTTAAATGTTATGATAGTTGGGGTAAATCAGATGCAACTATTCATGCAAGTTGGACATTAGGGCTTGTTTGGGTAAATAAAAAGTAAATGTTATGATAAAGAAATTGTTTATAGGTTTCATTTTTCTATTTGTTCTGATATTAATCCTATTTTATTCACAAATCTGGAAGGAAGATGACTATAATCCTTATTTTGTAGAGGATTATGGAGGTATTGGGTTTATTTACAATTATAAGGAAAGTCAACCTATAGGTGTTGAGTATCCTGATGATATTAAGAGTATCTATTTCCTAAAAGAGAGAAATTCAAGGGTATTTATAAATGATTATGATAAAAAATATATGGAATATGATTGGAAATACAATGATTATGAATGTGAAGTTGAGATTTGGGAAAACACATCCATATTTAGATATAATGAAAAATGTATATATATTTTTATTAAGGTTAAAGACTTTTGGATTCGAAAGGAAATTGACTGCTCAAGTATAAAAAACAGTTCTGACTTTGAAGATAAAGTGAAAATACAAGAATTAACAAATCCTCATATCAAAAAAATAGTAAACATATATGTAAAGAATCATCAAAAAATAGAAGAAGTTTATGAAAAAGGTTGTAAGGAGCTATGGAATAGTGAAGATGGATTAATTTGAGAAATGGAGGGTGGTTGTATGTTTAAATTTATGAGCCCTAAGATGAATAACTTATTAATTTGTGTTTTGGGTGTTTTAGCACTATTTTGGGAAATTGGCGAGTATCACTTTTCTTTCATGAGTAATACAGTTATGTTACTTATAATTATATTGTTCATTGGTTTCATATTCTTCCCAAAATCATGGTTCCATTGCATTTGGGGATTTGTAGTAGGATTTGCAGTCGGTATACCTTTATTATTAGAGGTATTTAACAGAACTGATAATACGGTTGCTATTGTATTTGACTCTATTCTGTCATTGATTATATTTGGCTATTTTGGTTTTATAACTTATAGAAAGTTTAGTCAAAAAACATAATATTAATTTCATTTAAAAATTGATTATGCAGGTTGAAATAAATATGAAGAAAGGAGATAAAATATGTTTAAGAAAATATTAAAAGCAATCCTCTCGTTATCAATTTTTATAATGGCAGTACCAATTGTCAATACAAGTGCTACTTCTGAAATGAGCGAAACAGATATTATAGACGCAGAATTAGAAAAAGCAATTATAAGTGGCGATGGAACTGGAGATAATCCATATGTTGTAGATTATGATAAAGCTCCACATTTTAAAGCTTATATGGATACTATCAATGATAAAGTTATGTATGCTTTACAGGGTGGTAATCAAGATGGCATTCAACCATTTGGAATATACGATGGTATTTTGATAGGAACAAAACACACTGGACAAACAAGAGGTGGATATTGGAAATATGGTAGTGGAGCCCCTACTTCAGCTGTTAATGGAAATATTTGGATGAAATCTGTAACTTATACTTCAATTTCAGATACAAAACTTGTCTATAATTTATTGAAAGAAGACTATAAATGGTCTAGAATCGAAGAAATTGCCAGTTCTATTGCAAGTAAACCATATGATGAAGTTTACAGCTTAATTGTAAGCAGTGGAATAGCAGGCTCAACAGCCACAGCATTATTACGTGGTCTTGGTAAAATCAGTTCAGTATTTACAGCTGTTACAATTTTACAATTTATCAATAAATATTTTGTGTTAAGTAGATATAGTAGTGCTGTTAATAATGGTGATGGAATGATTCATGCAGTTTATAATACGTCTTATCAGGGACAATGGTACAGCCATGAAGGAGAGGATACATGGACAACTGCCAATACTGCATATGAACCTGCAACAGTTTATGGAAAAGGAACTTACAAATCTTATTAACGTTACTAAAGAGTTAAAAATTTTCAACGCATAGTCAATTAAAAAGAGAGTTGTCTCTATTTCTGAGACAACTCTTTCCATATTCTATCCAATATCTCTTCAACATCCATAGTTCCATATTCTTCCATGCTAATGTCGAGGATAGGGATATCCTTATATAATCTTTCAATCTTCCTTCTTGCATATTTGACATAGGGAGTTAGAAGGATGATATCGGGTTTTACTTTTAAACCGGTCTCTAACATATAAAGCCCACAAACGTGAAGAGATATATGATAGTTTTTTGAAAGGATTAATTTATTCATTTTAGATGCAAGCAGATTAGAAGACATTCCACTTGTACAACAGACGATTACATTGAACATCAAATCACCTCATCTCTATTTTACAATAGATTTGTACTCTTGAATATATTATAAAATAATAAGCAAAATATTTAGGAAAATCATAAATATTATGTTGCAAATAGCAAAAGAATTTGGTAAAATGAAAAAAGAATGAGGTGAAAGAAATGAGGAAGGTTTTGCAGGCTGTTCTTGTGATGGTATTGATTGGAGGAGTGACATTAACGAATAATCCTTTTGTGATAGAGAAAAGAGGAGAGCAATATTATATTGATTGGATTGGGTTTGAAGAGAATGAAAATGATAATCAGATAGTATATCATCAAAGTGAAGATAATGAAAAAAAGAGTACAGATAATTATTCTAAGAAAGAATCTGATAAAAATAAAAAATCTAGTTCTTCTCATAAAAAGAAAGCAACAAGTAGTTCTATGCCTTCAAGCAATAATCAAAAGAATACAACTTCTCATAATGCTTCGAATGAATCATCAAATTCATCTCAAAATATAGAAAAAAATAACAAACCAACTCAATCACAACTTGATAGTTATGGCGAAAGTATAACATCATATCTTTTCGACAAAGTGAATTTTGTTAGAACAAACGCAGGATTGCCAGAGTTTTTGGCTAATTCTGATTTGACTCGAATTGCTAATATTAGAGGAAATGAGCTTGTTCAAAAATATTCTCATGATAGACCAAACGGAGAGTCTGTTTTATCAATGTTAGAGTCGTATAATACCAGTGGGGAGAATATAGCTTATATAAGTAGAAGTGATTTTTCACCAACAGATGAAAATATTGAGAGTATAGCGAATCAATTTGCATCAAATTGGACTACAAGCAGTGGACATTATGCGAACATTACTCATTCAAGTTTTTCAATGCAAGGAATAAAAGTAGTTGTCACATATGAATATAACGATGACTTTCAAGATTTTAGTTGGTGCTTTTACGCAGCTAATGTTTTTGCAGGATAAAAAAAATCAGTTGAATTTGCTCTATAAATTCGGATATAATATTGTATACATTAGACTAACTCGCTATAATACTTTAAGTATAGAGCATCGTGTGAGACAGTCATATCTCGTCTAGTGATGAGAATTCGATTAAAGGAGGAAT
The DNA here is from genome assembly GCF_002160725.1 of Massilimicrobiota sp. An142. Classification (NCBI taxonomy): domain Bacteria; kingdom Bacillati; phylum Bacillota; class Erysipelotrichia; order Erysipelotrichales; family Erysipelotrichaceae; genus Massiliimicrobium; species Massilimicrobiota sp. An142. The sequence continues at coordinate 48,537 of NZ_NFLD01000007.1, forward strand.
ATAAAATGTCATATACATTAAACAAAAAATCTATTGCAAGTGAAATTGCTAAAAATTATGAATTATCTCAGAAAGTTTCTCAAGAAATTGTGGATTCTATCTTTGAAGAAATGAAAGAATGTCTAGTTAGTGGTGGTACTGTAGACATTGCTAAGTTTGGGAAATATGAAGTCACTGAAAGAAAAGCAAGAACAGGAGTGAATCCTTCAACAGGAGAAAAGATTGAAATTCCAGCTTCTAAAGCTGTCAAATTCAAACCATCTAAAACATTGAAAGATAGTTTAAAATAGGTCGAAAGACCTTTTTTTATTGTACAGATATGAGAGAAATGATAGAATTATCTAAGAAAAAGAAAGGTTGTGTAAACATGGGTGTAGTATTTATAGCGAGTCTATTTGAAATGATGGACTTGCAATGCAAAGTTTATTTTAATAGAGACAATATGCCTTCAGATAAGTTGGTTATGAATCATTCAGATGTAGGTATCTTTCCAGAAGACAACATTATATTCATTAATATTGAAAATATTGACGACTCAACTCAGTTCTATTTTTTACTAAGTAAATGTGCATACGAATTAAAACATAATAAGAATGTACCACTTGTTGAGATGAATAAGAGAAGTGATATTTTTGCTAACTATATTATCGGTCTCGTCTTTGGTGCACAAATTGCATTAGATAAAGATGAAGAAACAGAAAGAATTTTAGTAGAAATTGAAGACGAGTATCCTTTCCAAAAAGTTCAGCCCATCATTGAACAAGTTGAATATGAGATGGAAATATTGTCTGAATATGATGAAGATGACAATAATACAACATTAGTATCATAATAAAAACAAATCCCTTGAAAACTCATAACATCTCCCATTCATGCTATCATAGATAGTAGGGGATGATATTATGTTTATTCAAGGTTTTTCTTTTCTTTATAAAGGCAGAAAATGTCCATTTTGTATATTGACTGATATTTTTACCGGAAATGGACAATACCATGTATATTCCATCAACTCCACTATCATGTTTTCTTATATAGGAGATAATTCGGCTTTTGGTGGGCCTCTCAAAACTCTTCTTCCACCTTCACAATCTCTTGCTATGGATTTCATGGAGGAATCCCTTCAACATTCCAACATGCTTCCAATCACTCTTGAGTATACAAAAGAGATAAAGAGTGATTATGAAAAGAATTTGATGATGAATCTGTCTAAAATAGAGGCGTGTGGATTATTGGAAGATGGTTGGTATTTGGAAGGAAGTCAGAGAATAGACAAAAATGTCATAAACTTTGCCAAAAACATCATTTCCTCTTTTCGAATTCAGCCAGAAGTCTTTCCAAATCCTAACGGAACGATTCAACTGGAATGGGAAAAGTATTATGATAGAGGCAAGGAGGATAGCTTTTATCTGGAAATAGAAATTACTCCCAATAATCTTCTTCACATCTATCAAATCATTCATGATGAAGAAAAGGAATGGGATGAAGAGTGGGGAGAGGATAGGATAAGAGAAGTGTATGGGGAGGTTGAAAAGTATTGGTAAACGTGAATAGATAGGCTTTTCTTTGCATATAGCAACATAATATGATATGCTATATATGAATGAAAGAAGGTGCTGGCTATGAAAAATGAACTTGCAATGATTGCAGAACGATTAAAGAATATCAGAATAGAAAAGGGGTTATCACAGAGAATGGTTGCAGAGCAATTGGGAATATCTAAACCTATTATCTCGCAATACGAATCTGGACAACGTCTTCCATCTGTTCCAAAGCTTATTCAATTATCAAAATATTATAAAGTGTCATTAGATTATCTTTGTGGACGAACAGAAACAAAGCAAATCAATGATATGAAAACAACATTCGTTTTATGCAAAGGAACAAACTTATCACTTATGACTCTTGATGATGCTAAGCAGGAAATCTATAATACCATTCTTGCTCATAGAAAGGATATTGAAGGATTTGATGAGTATTTGGAAGATAATCCTCATGCAACTTTTAAGGATTTTGCAAAGTATAGAACAGATTGCTATGCAGAAGAGATGTTGAATGGATATGCTATTGAGCTATATGGAATTGTGTATCAGACTATAGAGTTTAAAGAAAAAGAGCCTGCATAGGGCTCTTTTATGTACTTTATTGAAAAACAACATAAATAGTTTGTGTTTTATATTTTAGAAAACCATTTTGTATGTAACTATGACCATAACAATGAAGAGCGTATTTATCATTTTCTTCAAAAAGGTCTACTCCGTTTGTAAAGTCAACATATTCGCATGATGAGAGGAATTCATCAAAGTATTCTTTAGTTGTTCCATCAGGGAATAAAACCCCACATCGTTTTCCTTTGTGCTGAGATAGAATTATATTTTGTAAATTCAGTAATTCTTCATTATGTTGGTCTATTTCTGTTTCGTTGCAGAAGACAGCTGATTTTTATGACTTACTGTTCTTCTGAGCAAAAAGCTCAGTCATAGCTGAAAAGGATAGTAATATTATTTTATATTCATCTTTTTGATTAGTTGGACGTCTTTCCCACATGAGAACACCCTCTTTTTATTGTATAGTATCAGATATCGTGGTTTTATAAAAGAAAAAACATAAATCGGTTAATTTTAGTACCTATATAGGTGCTATTATGATATAATCTTATTAAGATAATAAATATAGAAGGAGATATTATATGAACAAGAAAGAAAGACAAGAAGAATTAGAAGATATTCTCAAAATGCAAAACAGACAATTGCAATATAATGCTTTAGATTTAAAGAAGTGTCAGGTAGAGAAGTTATCATTAGAAGTTTTAAAAAGAAATTTTGATGATTTTTCAAAATGTGAGGATAAATGGGTTTTAATGGATGATAATTCTATAGAAACTCTTAAAACAATCTTTAAATCATTGCGTACCGTTGTAGAGGAATTACATCCTGAAGAATATTATCCTGCTTATGAAGAAGAAGTTTTCCTCAATAAATTAAGATTAGGGCAGACAGTAGAGGATATGTATAATGTCTATAGAGTCAGAACGAGTCTTGAAAAATGCCCTTATTGTGGTTCTTCTATATTTGAAGGTACATTTTCTATATCAAGACGTGACAATAAGACTCAAATCTGTTCAAACTGTGGAACTAGAGAAGCTATTGAGGATATATCAAATACGAGATTTTAGATATGGCAACAAAAAAGATAAAGCTATTTCAGAGACATTTTGCAAATATTGAAGAATGTATGCTTCAGGAGTTCCATATCAGGACAGGTATAATCAATATTATTTCTTTTATAAAACAATCAGCATACAACGATTTTGAAATTTATCTAAGTCATGAATCTGATATGATAGATTTTGAGAAGGCATTGAAAGAGAATTTTTATAAGGATAAGTCTGAATGGTTGAGAGAAAAGATAAGAGATGAGATAAAAAATTGCAAATAATTTTTGGTGGGCTAGTATTTAAACATACTAGCTTTTTTGCATGGAAAAATGTGAAAAATAACGTAGGAATGTATTGGAAAAATGTGAATGGGTAGACGATTTCTCTATATTCACGTGTTCCATGATAAAATATATGTATATATGTCATGATATTACGTGCATGACAGGAGGTATATGTCTATGAAGCAAAAACTATTGCTTTTTTTATGTCTGGGAATGCTTGTAGGATGTTCTGGATTAAAGAAAGATGAAAATGGGCTAGTTATCTTCGATAATCCACAGGATATTTCCCAAGTGTTTATGGAGGATGTGTTGAATGAAGATTACGAAAATATGTTAACTTATGTAGATTCATCACAGTCATTATTAGATATGAGTGAAACACAACTTAAGCAATACTTGCATGAAGATGAAACAGTCGATATGGAAGATTTTTTTGGAAATGATATCAATGCAAAGGATGTAGAAATCAATATTGAAGAAGTTGATGATAATGTTATTGCCCAATACAGGTATAACGATAAAACAAATAATGAACAAATGATAGGTGAAGCCTCTTTTATAAAAGAGAATGATAGATATTTCTTGGATGTGAAGGATATTTATAGAAAGGACTCTTATCTATCTATTCCTAAAGGTGCAAAGTTATATATCAATAATAATGAGATAAAAGCATCTTCTCTTGAAAATGGATATTATGAAAAGTATAAATTAACTGGCTTAACAAAATATGACTATGATATTAAGGTTTTAATGAGTGTTGATGGAAATGAATACAAAAAAGAATTCTCTATTTCTGATGTAGCAGGATTAGATGAAAATGGATTTGATGTGACAGTTAAGATAGGGTTAAATCAAAATGAAACAAGTAATGTTCTAAGTGATTATAAGAATATGCTACAAAATATCTATACGGATATATTAGCTGGAAAATCTTACAAGGATATTTCAACAGAATACTTTGATGAAAACATGTCTGACACAGAAAAAGAAAATATATACAATGGTTTTAAAAGTTCGTGTGAAGGACATACTGTGCAGACACATATCTCTAATATATCTATCAATGAGACATTACCATGGATAGAAGCAGATGAAATGAATCCAACAGCCAGCTATGTCAATTCCGATGGAATGATGACATTGAATGTAGGTCTTGGCATGTCATGGAAAATAGATATCGCAGGATATAAGACAACAAAAACTATGACAAAAAATCAGTTAGGTGTTGTCGTCAAATATGATAAATCAAAATTGAAAATTGCATCAGGATGCTCTGATGATATATATTGGCTGAACAATTTCAGTCATGAAAAGATTAAATAGGAGGTGTATATGATAGTGAAAAGGTTAGTTTTAAGTTTATTATGTATGGGATTTTTATGTGGATGCAGCACAGGAGGAAGTAGTAGTGAGAATATCAATCCATTGCCATCAGGAAATGAAAGTGCATTGACAGACACATCAGGTGATTCTACACTTTATAATGAAAAAGAGGCCGTCAAGTCTGCTGAGAAATTGATGAAGATGTTGCAGGAATGCAAGTTTAATGAAGCCTATGAATACTCTTATGGAACCCCATTATCAGAAGATGATATGCCAACAGCTTTTGAAAATATATATCAACTCAACATGTCATTAAAAGAAAAGAAGAAATTATTTGATTATAGGATGAATTATTATAATGATGATGAAGCTTTTGAAAATCAATTAATGAGCAAAATACAAAAGGTGACATCAAAATACGCTGATAAGATTATCAAAGATTATAAAGTAGGAGTTGAAGACGGAGAAGTTGTAGCTGAAGTTAGCATGATGTCTGATGATATTGTAGCGAAATGGTTTGAAGATATAGAAGAAGATATTGTAAAATACGGGGAATCTCAAGGAGTAGAAGATAAATATTTCGGTGAATGGAGAGATAACATCCTTTCAACAGTATGGAAAGACAGCTATTTGAATGATTTAGAAAAGAGATTGAAAGATTCTTATAAGACTTATCATATAGAGTTTGAACAGGATTGGAATGATGCGGGAACAGAAGCGACAAGCAAAATTTATTCATTAATAGAAGAATTTGATTACTAAATAATGGAATCATTTCATTTGATTCCTTTTTTTTGTTATCAAAAATAAAACTAGAAGTGATTGTGAAGACTGATAAATGTATAGCTTATGATAATGATGTCAAAAATGTGGAGATATTGCAACAATTAATGCTCTATGATATGCTATATAGCAGAAATAAAGAATAGAAAGGACTATAAATATGATACGTATAACTGACATTGATTATGAAAAAGAAGAACTTTGTTTCGATTATAAAGATAAATCATTTCAGGTTCCTTCAGATTATTTTCCTATAGAGGGCAAGAAAATACTTCTATATAATGAGGTCACATCAACTTTAAAAAATAGAAAAATTCAAGATATTTTTGATAGACAAAATCCAGTATTAGGTCAATGCTATCAAAATACTCAAAACCTCTATAATGACTTGATATCAAACGGTATATCAAGACATCATCTTAAAATTGTGTCAGGTTGGTTGACAACACATCTTGAGCTATTTGTTCATCATTGTTGTTTAATTTATAAAGATAAGTATATTCTAGATTTAACGGCTCGTCTTGACTTGGATGAAAAAAGACTAATTGGTAAAAAACCAGAAGAGATGGAAACTATAATCAAAGACACTTTAAAAAAAATGGAACATATGTCAAATTCAAAAAAAGCTGTTTTTGGGAAAATGAAAAACTATGATTTCTTTATTGGCGGAGTTGTCAATAGTTGTGATGAGGCACAGCGAATATATAAGGATTTATTGAAAAAGTATCCAGACCATATAACATATGCAAACGTAAAAGAAAAAGGTAATCCATTTTGGAAAAAGTAATATATGAACATAATATATCAACAGAATATTCTTTTAAAAGTTTATGTAAAAATTTAAGATTAAAAAAAGGAATCAAATGAAATGATTCCTTTTTTAGATATGAAAAGTATTATTATCTATATCAATAATTACCATTTTTTATGAACAAAAGGATTATTACCTATTGGGACGATAATATCTACTGGAAATTCTCCGCCACCACCACATTTTGTATATGTAGTACATTCATATAATTCACTATGATTCATATGTTCGTGAATCCAATGTGCAAAGGTTGTTGCCTGTTCGAACGTCATATAATCATACCCATAGTTACTGTACCAATATTTTTCTATTTCTGTATTTTTAGATTTGATGATAATCTTTCCAGTTCCTATTTCTATAGAAATAATTTCAGGATAACTATTTATTTTTTGGAGCACTATATTTGCAAAATCATTGTTATCAAACATTGATGTATTATAATAAATTGTTTTTGCTTTTCGTCTAAAAAACATATTAATTCCTTCTTTCTTTGACCTATATAAGTAATTATATCATATGGTGTTTTTCTATACAAAGGAATCAATTTATTTGATTCTATTTTTATATGATAAAACGTATGTTATAATATTTAAAGAAGTTGATAACTGAGGTGTCGTATATGTATGGTTTGAATAAGATAAACAATAAAGAAATAGATATCTATAGTAAAATAAATGAACCAAATGTACACTTTCTTTGTAAAGGGTATAATGTCTTGAAAGAAAAATTTTTTATTTATTATGAGGATTTTTTTTACATACGAGGCATTAAGAAGTTTTTTTATTTTAAAAATTTTGATGAATATTGGTCATTTGTTAATTGTTTTCATGATAAGTTGGGGGATATGTATCATAGAGCATTTTACTATGGATATGATTTTTCTGATGAGATAATCCATAAATATAGGATAAATATGAAAAAGATAGAAACATTTCCTCGATTGCAATATAATATTTCTCTATTTATGAAATTAGGATATACTGAAGATGAAATCTTTAAATATGATTGTGCAGAGCAACTAAAAAGAAAATATTATAATAAATTTGTAGATAAGATTATTAAGTTTGAAAATATTAGTGAAGTCAATAAAATAATGAAAAAAATTGATAAATTATATCATAATGGTTCAATAGAATTAGATGTTGAGTGTTTTATGGACATCTTCTTAAGTTTAAATAAAAATATTGAAAAAATTCTAGAAGAATATTGTACAAATCCGAACAAATACAAATATATTTTTTTTAATGTTAAAGAAGCATATTTAAGATTCTCTAATAATGAGAAATTGTTGAAAATACTAAAGAAACTACCTATAAGTAAAAAAGATTTAGATATTCTAAATGATGAAAATCAGCATCTTAATGTAGAATATGGTTTTGACTTAAAATCCCATCTTTATTATATGGAAATAGAAAAAGTATTTACTTCAACAAGAATATATTATAGGAATTTAGAAGAATTACATTTAGATAATAATGAAACACTTAATATAAAAAATCTATTTTATGATATGAATCTTAAAGAAAACATCTCTGAGTGGATATCGCAAGAATGTCCATTACCTCCACATTATTATCATCATATTCGTTCTGAAATAATAAAAAAATACGATGATATACATGATAAATTCATTGTCATTATCAATTACTATGATGAAGATATCTTTATATTCAGCAGGAAATTTGAGTTTAACTTTATTGCATCTTTTATTGCTTTTCTAAATTATGATTTATCACATGCTGACCTGATTTATTGTGACAATTTAGATAAAATACCTCATAATGTAAAACTGAATCTTACAGATGCAAAGATGCAAAGTAAATACTTAGAAGTTTTTGGAATGCATTATCAAACAGTACAAAAACAAAAATTAACCCCTTTAAAAATAAATATCGAAGCGAATAATGATGAGAGTAGTATTATTTTGAGGGAGAAAGAAGATAGGAATGAAGATGAAATATATATACAGTATATATCTGACTTACATCTTGAATTCAAATTACAGGACTGTATGACACAGGAAGACATTCTTTATAAAATACATAAGATGTGTTATCAGATTATCTCTGAATGTTATGCTAAATTCTTATTGATTAATGGGGATGTATGCCATGATTTTGAGCTTTACACTCTGTTTGTAAAAGAACTCAAGAAAATAATGTACGATATGAAAAAAAGAATACATTTCATTTTTACTTTAGGTAATCATGAATTATGGGAATTTCCTTCTATGTCATTAGATGAAATAATTGGTAAATATAAACTTCTTCTTTCACAATATGATATGTATTTATTACATGACAATATTCTCTACTATGATAATTTACAAATGAAAGAAATTTCCCCTTTGGAATTAGATATGTATAATGAAGAAGAAGCACGTAAATATCTTAATGGAAAAAGTCCGATATTCTTTGGAGGTATAGGATTTAGTGGTAAAAGTTCACAATTCAATGCCTATAACGGATTATATAGATTGACGATTTCTAGAGAAGAAGAAATTAAACTTTCTGAAGATTTTGATAATAGATATCAAAAGATTGTTAGAATTATGAAGGACATGAACCCCATCATATTAACACATATGCCAATTGAATGTTGGTCAGATGAAAAATATATTCCAAATTTTATTTATGTCAGTGGACATACTCATAGAAATAGTTTTTCTGATGATGGAAATATAAGAATATACGCTGATAATCAGATAGGTTACTCAGAGACAATATCGAGTGTACATCTTGCTTCTTTACTTTTAAATACAACGTATGACACATTTATTGATTATAAAGATGGAGTATATAATATTACTTCCGAACAATATAAAAATTTCTTGCGCGGGAAGAATGTTCGTTGTAACTATAACCGTACTCCTTATAAGCTTTATATGTTAAAAAGACAAGGTTATTATTGCTTTATAAGTGAATCCAAGAATCATCAATTGTGTATCTTACATGGTGGAGCATTAAAAAAACTAGAGCAAAAAGATATTAATTATTATTATTCTCACATGTTAGAAGCTATTGATTTAATCTATGAATTAGAACCGTATTATCATATTCAAAAAAATGTATCTAAAGAAATAAAAGCAATTGGCGGTTCAGGATATATTCATGGGTGTATTGTTGACATTGATTATTACAATCATATTTACATTAATCCATTTGATTTGACTTGTACTCCATATTTTGCTTGGAATATGGAAGACAAAATGCTGTATCCTTCATTAAGTAAGTTATTAGAAGAAAGAAACGAAACTTTATTCTTAAATTATAAGCAAGGGACAAAGCAATTACCTTCACTTAATAATCTTAAATATCCGGCCATTCAAGAAAAAACTATGTATTATGATACGGATATTTATCAGTATTCTCGATATTTGAACAAAACACAACGTATTCAAAAAGGAATACTATCTATATGGCCTGATAAGAACAATACTGATAATAATTTATTAACTAATTAATAATTGTTGTTTTGTTATTACAATCCTTAATATATTTAGATAAGGATAATGAAAACCAATTCTTAATATAAGTAGGCATATCTAATGTCGTTTTCTAATTCGATGACATTAAGGTATACCTTCATTTTTTTTGTTGAGATATATGCTACAATAAAATAGCAAAGTCAATTGCGGAGGATGAAAATTGTTTAAAGTTAGAAATTTTTATGATAATGACGATGTTAAAGTCATTGATGAATTAGCCCCATTCAAGGTTGTAGAATATCAAAGAGACTTATCCGTCATGCCACAAAATGCACAGATGGCCTATTTTGCAGACAAGATGAATGTCAGAAAAAGACAAGTTGTTTGTGATGTAGGGCAATCCAACATTACCTTACAGGCTGGTGCAATGCAATGGATGCTAGGGGATGTCCACGCTACAACGGGAGTTAAAGGTGTTGGAGACCTTTTCAGTAAAGCTGTCAGAGGAAAGGTCACTGGTGAATCTGCCATTAAACCTGAGTATGTAGGGAATGGAATACTCGTCTTAGAACCAACATATAAGCATATTTTATTAGTTGACTTGAGTGACTGGAATCATTCTATTGTGTTGGATGATGGCTTGTTTTTAGCATGTGATGCCAATTTAAAACATAAGGCTGTCATGAGAAGTAATGTTTCATCTGCACTTGCAGGAAATGAAGGATTGTTTAACTTAGGCATTGAAGGAAGTGGAGTGGTATGCTTAGAATCAAAATGTCCTAGAGAGGAGCTTATTGAAATCACTTTAGAAAATGATGTCTTGAAGATTGATGGAAACATGGCTATTGCATGGAGTGGTAGTCTTGATTTCACTGTTGAACGTTCTGGAAAGAGCTTGATAGGTTCGGCTGCATCTGGTGAAGGATTGGTCAATGTATATCGAGGAACTGGTAAGGTCTTAATGGCACCTGTCGGCGATGAAGCTATGATGTGGAATAGTCAGATTGATGTGGGTGAGTGAAAATGCTAAAAAAAACTGTTTCTATTATCTAGTTGTATATTTTTATTAACTGGATGCACAATTTTAGAAAACAATAAACAAGACTATAATATTAATAATATTGAAAATGAAAACAGTATAAAAAACAAAAATTCTAAAGACAAAAATTCACAAACAGAACAAGGTATGAATGATTTTGATAGTCTTGTAGGAGATTTTGCTCCACTTCATTAAAATACAAGCGTTAGTTACAAAAGAGGTGATATTTATAAATAACGAATCTCAAGTAATATTAATAATTATATGTCTGATATTTATCCTCTCTGTATTTTTAGCATATAAATATAATCCATTTTCTTATCCTTATTATAAAATTGAAATAGATATAACAGGTAAAAAAAACGTAGATATTGATGAACAAATTGAATTATATTTATTAAGAAATAAAGAGAATTCATTGAAAGAATTTGAAACATATTTAAAAAACTTAAACAATTGGAAACAAGAATCCGAGAAAAAAATAGAAAACTCTATTTTAAAAAAGAGAAGAAAAGCACAGTATTTAAAAGCTTTAGATGATAAAAATATGTTTTGTTTCTATTTTATACGAAGAAAAACAAAATATAAACAAGTAAATTATATGAGATATCCTTATATTGAAAAGATTATTTATGATTCTAAAAATTGTGATATAAATGCAATTCGAGAAAAATATAAAAAATTAGAAAATATAAATTTTGAAACAACAACAAAAGCTTATAATATGAAAAATCAAAGGAAGTTAATGACAAAAAAATTAAGAGACAAGATAAAAAAGAGAGATAATTATACATGTCAAAAATGCGGAAAATATATGCCTGATGAAGTAGGATTACATATTGACCATATAATACCAGTTTCAAAAGGTGGAAAATCAGTGGAATCTAATTTACAAGTTCTATGCTCTAAATGCAATGGAAAAAAAACAAATAAAATGTAATAAAAAAGGGTGTTTAGTAAATTTTTATAATTCATCATTAAAATATTCATCAAAAAAAAGAAGTAGGGCCCCTTTTTACAAGAGACCCTATATTCCGAAATCAATCGGAACAGGAGAATGACTTTGTCTCCAAAGTCATAGAAATTATATCAAAACACATTGAAATCCACAAGAAGATTGAACAATATGGTATAATAAAATATACAGACAAAGACCAATGATAGGCATTGGTGGTGGTGATAAGATAGATGTTCTGTAAAAACTGTGGACAAGAAATTGATGATAAAGCTGTTGTCTGCCCTCATTGTGGAGTTGCACAAAGAGAAATGTCCTATGACACTATCAAAGATGATGGTGGAGTTGGATGGGGTATTTTAGGATGCTGTATTCCAGTAGTTGGTTTAATTCTTTGGCTAGTATGGAAAGATTCTAAACCTAACACAGCAAAAGCAGCAGGAATTGGCGCTCTTGTATCAGTAGGATTGGCTGCACTTTGGTACATTTTTGTCTTTGCATTAGGTATCGGCGGAGCAATGATGTTCTAATGCATTTCCTATACAAATTCCTGCCAATCCTCTTTGGGTGTCACCAACGTCCAGAGCGTTCATTCTTTTATAAAGGAAAACAGTTTCCTATCTGTGCGAGATGTACTGGGGAGTTAGTAGGATTGATTATAGGATTTATAGGATGGTGGTTCGTGCAACTGCCATCCTCTGTTTATATCCTTTTATTAATCCCTATGTCTGTTGATGGATTTATTCAACTGTTAACTCCATATGAAAGTACGAATTTGAAAAGATTGATAACAGGATTTCTATTTGGAATAGGGTTCATCTCTTTATTTCTTTTGACGACAACTGTTGCATATCAATTTAGCCAGTCATTCATATAAAAAAGGCATATGTGCAAAATAGACACATATGCTTTTTCATATTTCAGAAATCATTATCAAAGCAATCTCCATCAATTCTATATAAATTCTTGAAATATATCTTTTCTCCTGTATCAAGAAGAAGATATCTCTGATAAGTATCTATCTTGGAGATGAAGGAAGTTTGAGAGATATACTTCCCACCATCCTTTAGCTTATCGTCCTGAAAATAGGTTATGGTGATGGTGAATTTATTTGAAAGGTGGGATATCAGGAAGTTGAGCTGGTTGTTGAGGGTTTGAATCTGTTCTTTATCCAATATTCTTCTTTTTTCTGTTAATCTTGCTGTTTCTTGAATTGCATCATCATGGCCAGTCAAGGCAGCAAAGGGCGAAAACTGTGCCGAACGGTCATATATTGACATCTTTGGATGTTTTGATTGTGGACGTTCCATATGAATAATGTCTGAAAAATCTTTTTTCATGCTTTATGCCCTCCAATCTCATCATTTCTTTCCTTGCCGGTTGCACCTTCTTCAAGGTTCATGGCCTTTAAGACAGAGTTTTTCCCATATTTATTCTTGATAGAAAGGATAGCTTCTTGCAATCGTTTTTCCTTCTCTTCATCAATGCTTTTCTTTTCCATGTCTTTATCTACATCAAAAAGTGATATTTGTTTTGGAATGCTTTTTGCACGTTCTTCATTGATGAGATGATTTGCTGAGATGTTCAGCTTTCTGATTGTCAGGTGCTTTTTAGTAATTCTATCATAGAGTTCTAAGGTCTTTTCCATAATAGTTGTCAAAGAGGAAGTATAATCAAAGTTAATGGTTCCATGTCCATGTTTTGGGATTTTTCTTCCATAGGCATCTACAGTTGTTTGTCCATTAAAGCTTCCTGTTAAATTCTCTCTATCATAATTGACTGTTAATACAATTTGGTCAGTGGCAAGATGTTTTTCTACAAGAGAGAGGACCAATCCATCAGTCATTTCCTTGAGAACCAATCTTGCTTTCTTGTTTGAATAGGGGCAGTGCAGGACCTGTCCAGTTCCAAGACTTTTGGACTCTGGTTTGTATGCTTTGATGTCTTTAATAGTACAGGGTTCAATTCCCCATGCATGGTCAATGAGCAATTCCGCATTCACTCCAAATAGCTTGTATAATAATTCCTCATTATGAATCGACATACGGGCGACATCACCCATGCATTCCATTCCATTGGCTTCCAGTTTCTTAGCATATCCTTTACCAACTCTCCAAAAGTCGGTCAATGGTGTATGAGTCCAAAGCTTTTTCCTGTATGACATCATATTCAACTCAGCAATGCGGACTCCATCTTTGTCGGCGGGCATATGTTTAGCCACAATATCCATGGCGACTTTGGCCAGATAAAGATTTGTGCCGATTCCCGCCGTAGCTGTGATGCCTGTCTGATTTAAGACATCTTTGATGATTTTCATAGCAAGCTGATGAGCTGTCATGTTATAGCTATGAAGATATTCCGTCACATCCATGAAGACTTCATCAATTGAGTAGACATGGATATCTTCAGGTGCTATATATTTGAGATAGATGTCATAGATGCGTGTACTGTATTCAATATAATATGCCATGCGAGGGCGAGCAATAAGGAAGTCTACTTCATAGCTGTTATCCTGAAGTTTTATAGCATCATAGCTTTTTCCGGTAAATTTCTTATATGGTAAATTCAACATTCTCTGTCTATTGACATCTTTGACTTTTTGTTTGACTTCAAACAGACGAGGACGGCCAGGAACACCATATGATTTTAGGCTTGGCGAAACGGCGAGGCAGATTGTTTTATCTGTACGAGATTCATCGGCTACAACAAGGTTTGTTGTCAATGGATTCAAATGTCTTTCCGTGCATTCGACACTGGCATAGAATGATTTTAAGTCAATGGCAATGTATGTTCTTTCTCTCATCGTCTGTTTCACCTCTTTTTTATTATTCTAAGATAAAAAAACAAAGAAAACAACAAAATTAATTTAGAAATATAACAAATTTGACTTGTTAAAATAACAAAAATATGGTATAATACTTTAGGAAATAAAGAAAGGAGATACAAGAGGTATACAACTTAAACGCTATTTAAACGAGTGTACCATTGTATACTCGTTTTTTAATGAATAAATCGCCAGAATTTGGCAGGAGTGAAGAAAGGAGTGAAAAAAGAATTTACTAGCTGGCTAGATACGTTTCAGCCAACTTTAGCAACATGTGACTATTTTACTGACTTTGAAAAGGTTAATCATAGAATAAAGGAGTTAAAACCTCAGATAAAATTGGTAAAAAATATTCTTAAACAGGATGATATTTTGATAGCCATTGAAACCACATTAAATGAGGATTTTTCCTTGATGTCTATTTTGCCATTATTTATTGCTGTAAACACATCGAAGGCAACATTCATTGATTCCAATGGACAATACCAAACAATTTCTTTTAACAAATCTACAAATGATTTATCTGTATACATGGAATTCATTAAGACTTCAGGCATTGTAGATGTTCTAAAGAAAGTGAAAAGTGTAGGTGTTGAAAAGTATTTATTTGGTATCTTGGTTGGTATGGATTCTAATACAAGAAAGAACAGAATGGGACGTCTTGCTGAGGATAAGTTAGAAGAATTCCTGCAAAAAACTGGCAATCCCTATTATAAGGAAGTTACTCTGGAAACAATCAAGGGGCGTTACAATGTAGACATCTCTCAATTAAGTAATCACAAGGTTTCTTCTAAACGCTTTGACTATGTCATGGAAAAGAATGGTGAATTGTATCTGTTTGAATCGAGCTATTATACAAGTAGTGGAAGCAAACAGAATGAATTGTCTAAAAGCTATACAGAAATCTCTAAAGCTATCAATGAAATCAAAGGACTTCATTTCATTTGGGTTGTTGATGGAATGGGATGGAAGAACTGTCGTCATGCCTTGGAACAGGCATATTATCAGATGCCTGATGTTTATAATTTCTCAGAATTAGAAGAAGTATTCTGTTCATAAATAAGATTGCAGTATTCTGCAGGAGTGAAAAAAGGAGTTGAATTATCAATGTCATAGATTAGGCGGAGTAACTGCTGCAACTATTACAGTCATGTATGCTTATCAAGGTGGAATGCTTGATAGGTATGCTTTTCATATAGATAAATATGTTGATATTCCCATCCACCCACATCCCTATATGATTCCACTCATCATTCTCTTTAGCTTTGCTATCTATTCTTCAACACTTCCTGATATAGACCATCCACTTTCTGTTCCGGGAAGGAGGCATATGGGATTTTCGGAGTTTTTGAATAGTCATTTTGGACATAGAGGTATCACTCATTACCCTGTCACATTATTTTTGATGGGATTTATCATGTGGTTTCTTTGGAGATTTATATCTATATCAGAATGGCTGGATATCGTGTTATTGTGGAGTATGATAGGATTCTTGGTGGGTTATCTATCACACATCCTGTTAGATACCTTCAATAGTACAGGGATTGCCTGGTTGGCCCCACTCTGTAAAGTGAAAGTGAAGATTCCTACAGGACTCAAGGTCAAAAAGAAGAGAAAAAGTTGGATAGTGTCTTTAAGGTATTTAAGAGGAAGTGACATCTTTGATAATTTTATCATTGTCTGTCTTATGGTGGGAATTGTTCTCTTTTGTTCATATCAATTTGGATTTTTATAGGGTTTGAGTGGGTTCTCTGAGAAATGTGTCTGTGTAAATTTTTATGCAGACATTTTTTTGATATAGAATCAAGATAGAACGAAGTCCTTGGATTATAGCGAGAAAAAATAACAGAGAGGGTTATTATAGTATAATTATATTGAAGAAATAGGTTTTTCGGAGGTGAATAGTTAATGCGAGAGCAAGGTAAACACAAATGTGTTAAACTTTTCTTCATGTTATTTCTTGCTATACTGTGTTTTTCTATGATTTCAGCGGATGCTGCATATAAGCAATTAGCAAGTAAGTACAATGTTATTCTTGCAAACTCTTCAAGTAAGAAAAAAACAATCTATGTAGATTTAACAGGAAGTGTCAATGTCTCACAGAATCCATCAGTTAAATATTATTCCACAGTAGATACTACTGGTAAGTTATATAACAGTATTTCTCCACCAACTGGAACTGATATGACTTGGTATGGATGGTTAGATGATATCAATGCCTATGCATATCGTAACTGGACATCAAAAGGAGGTTCTGTTTCAGGTTCTTGGGCTAACAATAAAAAAAGTGCTTTGACATTAAACAGTGTCGATGCAACGGCTTCTACACCATTTATTCGATTACCTAAAGTTTCAAAAGCGGGATATACATTTACAGGATGGAGTGTAACACAAACGCAAACGCCTTACATGTATTTCAATGGTAAGTATATTAAGTCATCAACAAAAGGTTCTACCTATAATCCAGGAGTAAAAAAGGGTAGTGATGGATGGTATTATATTGAAGTAGGTGCATTTAGTACAATTAAAACTGTCAAACCAACATGGAAGGCCAATAACTTCTACGTTCGCTACCATGCTAATGGAGGTAGTGGTTATATGGCTAACCAGACATTCACTTACGGTGTTAGTCAGAATCTAAGAACGAATACATTCACGCGTACCGGATATACATTTAGTGGATGGAAAGTACAACGTGAATATGATAATAAATGGGCTTGGGCTGAAGGTCATGGTAATGGAGAGTATTGGCAATCAGGTGAACCATGGGGTAGTGATATCAGAATTTATAAAGATGGAGCTTCAATAGCAAAGACAACCTATTCAGGGTATGTTAATATGTATGCACAATGGACTCCAAATAACTATTATTTAGATGTTAACGGATTGCTAGATGGAAAAGCTACAGGAAATACAGCAGGATATGGAACATTCGATGTCTACATAAATGGTAATTTGGTCGCAAATGATGTCACAGATTTTTACCAGCAATATGCTTATGGTACAAAATACGAAATTAAGGACATTAAGTCTAACACTGGTAAAACATATAACGGTGTTTCTTCAGGAAGGATATCTGGAACAATAGGAACATCCAACAGTATCCAATTAAAATTCACAACAACTCAGTATTCGAATAGTATCAGTCATTATATGTGGGGATTTACAAAAGGTGAAGGAAACAACTTAGGAAAGAATGCTTGGTTAATGGGAAATACATCATTTACTGCTACATATAATTCAACATACAGGATGGATTCTTCAAGAGCAAAGAGTGCACCTAAAGGATTCCAGTTATCATCAACATTTGGAACTTCAAGTATCTCTGGAAGTTGGCAATCATATTCAATGGGAACAAATGTAACGCAAAAGAATTATGAGATGTCATATGAATATGATTACACTCCTATCACATATACAATCAACTATGATATGCAAGGAGGAACAAATGCTTCCAATCCAACAACATATAATATCTTGTATGGAGTATCTTTAAAGAACCCAACAAGAAGGGGGTTCACATTTGATGGATGGATGTTGAATGGAAAGAAAGTAACAGGAATTAATGAAGGAGTAACAAACAACTTTACAAATGAAACAGACATGAGAAATAAACTTAATGCCAGAACAGCAGGTAATATCACTTTGACAGCCAAATGGATAAATCATACTCCTGAATTTACACCAGAAATAGATGGTACAAATCCAGATAACAATCCTATTCCACCATTCTTTAATGAAAAAGGAATGCTTGTCATTCAAAAAGACGATGTTTTCACTCCAATCAACTACATCAGTGTAGATGATGTTGAGGATGGAAAGAGTATTGAAGATGATATACAAATAGATAACGAAGTTCCTTTAAATGATGAAAATGAGGCATACAAGCCAGGTATATATGATGTTGTCTATAAAGTTACAGATGAAGGAGGAGCAACTGGTTCATATACTTTAAAAGTATTGGTAAATGAACCTCCAGTCATTAATGCAACAGATAGAACATTCTTTAAAGGACAGACTGGTGTGGATGCAGAGGAATTATTAAGAAAGGTAACAGCAACAGACAGTGAAGATGGTCCATTGACAGATAGAGTTGAAATCGTTCAAATTGATTATCAAGATGGAAGAATAGATAAGGATGTTTCTAAACTGGATACATCTAAAACAGGAAGTTTTACAATTACATATACTGTGACTGACAATTATAAAAAGACTGTAACAAAGACAGCAACAATCAAAGTCATTGACAATCAGTCTGTAGTCAATGCAGGACAAACAGGAAGTATCAGATTTATCAATCAGAAATATTTAAGTACAATTAAAGAGCAGTCAATCTGGAAAACAAATGATGAATATAACAGTTTATTGAAAGAATCTTTGAGTTCAGGAAATGAAACAGCACAAAAATACAGTAGCGCAAAAATTCAATCTATGAGAGGGGAATAATTCCTCTCTTTTCATTTTTTCTAAAATAAAAGGATAATGGTATAATAAAGAGAGTGATAGAATTCAACATGAGGTGGTGAAATGAAAAGTATTTTGACGGGATTTGGAGGAGTCTTAACTCTTTTCTTTGTTATATTGATACAGGCAACAATTCTTAACTTTGGAATCAGGCAAAATGAATTGGATACCGCCATGAATAATGCGATGATTGAAACACAAAGGGTTCTTTATGAGCAAAAAGAGGCTTTTTATGATAACAACAATGACAATATTGCAGATTCAAGCATGTTGATAACGGATAATGAGTCATATAAGGACGTTTTTGTGAAGAATCTCATGCAATATATTGATTCTAACTCTGATATAGAAATTTACTTCTATACAGCAGATAATGAAAAAGGATTGTTAGATGTCAAGGCAGTGGCCAATTATACAAATCTAGTAGGTAAAAACAAAGCATATGAATCTAGAAGAACATCTATTCTTGATTCTATTGAAAATTACAATGTTACAATAACTTTTGATATTGCAAATGTATTGCAGGTAGACATGTCAGATACCAGAAATTACATTGACAGAAACACAGGTAAAGGAACAATAGATATCAAGATTATTTCTGGAACTGTGACAGGGGTTTCTGTTGATAAAAGTGATGTTAATGTGTCTTATACAATGGATGGAGATATATTAAGAATCCAATTAGATAATGTTCAATCAGATATAAAAGTAACGGTCAGTGGACAGGCATAATATGAAAAGAGATGATTTATCATCTCTTTTTTGCATTTTCCTAAAATTATTTTAGAAATGATATAATTGTATTGATATTGAAGAAATATTTTATATGAAATGGAGGTGCATAATGGCAAATTTAGTATTAAGTGAAGATACCTTTGGAATTCTTCTTCCGTATATTAAAGAAAAAACAATTACAGATATTCGCTGGGATGGAAACAATCTCTGGCTTGATGATTTGGAAAAAGGAAGGATTTTGACTGATATAAAACTTGAGGAATCTTTTATTAATAAATTCACATCACGATTATCTGACCTTGCTAATACAAATTTCAACTCTTCTTCGCCAGTTCTAGAAGCTGAAACAGATTCTTTACGTATTGCGTGTCTACACCCATCTGTGACAAACACTGGAATTGCAATTACAATCAGAAAGACAGAAGCTGAATGTCGTTTAAAAGACGACCAGATGATTGAAACAGGATATTGCTCTGAAGAAATGCTTGAATTCTTGAAACAAGCTGTCAAAGCTCGATGCTCTTTTGTTGTCACAGGAGACGTTGGTTCGGGGAAGACGGAATTAGTCAAGAAATTAATGCAGTCAATCCCTGATACAGCAACAACTTTAACCGTAGAAGATAACTATGAGTTACGTGCAAAAGCACTACGTCCTCATTTTGACTGTACAGAAATCAAAGTCACTAAAAACTTCCCACCAAAAGCTGCAATCAAAGCTGCATTAAGACAAAATACAAAATGGCTAATGTTATCAGAGGCTAGAAGTACAGAAGCAGTTGAACTTCTAGAGGCAGCCTCTACAGGATGTTCCATTGCAACCACTGTCCATGCGTGGGATGTCAGAAACATTCCGGACCGTTTTGAAAACATGATAGGGGATAGCAACAATGATATCAAGAATGATGTCTGTTCATATTTTGACATTGGTATTTTGATTGTGAAAAAGGAAGGACCAGACGGCATCAGACGTTATATTGACCAGTTATGTTTCTATGAACATACAGAAAAGGGAAATAACTGTTACATGATTTTAGATGAAGGGAAAATGGTTGGAAATCATTTGACTAATAAAATCAAGGAACGTTTTAGACGTGCGGACATGAAAATTCCTGTAATGTTCGAAGGTGATAATAATGTTTAAGAAAAAGTCTAAAGAAGTTGTAACTGAAACAAAGGAGAACTATCTAACAAGGGAAAGTATGCATAAAGAAAGTGCATTAAAAAGACTAAATAAATATTTGAAATTGCTTTCTTTCAAAAACCTGAATTATACTATTCAAAATTATGGTTACAATTATTCGTTTGGTCGATATATTGCCTCTATCGTTATCTTGATGGCAGGTATCGTTGCTTCTGGATATATTTTTAAGTTAGATGCTCAGACGATTGTCTGGTTAGGATTCTTTGCAATTCTTTTATTACCTATCATTATCCTTTCTCAGATTAGATTCCTGTATAACAATTATAGATTTGAACAGATGGCTACATATTTGCAGGAAATGATTACTGTGTTTAAGGTAAATCCAAAGATTCTTTATTCTCTAAAGGAAGTGCAGGATTTATATACAAGTCCTAAGGGAATGAAATCGACAATTCAAAAGTCTATTGACTATATTGAACACAACTCAGAAGTTAATGATGATTTTTATAAGAGGGCTTTAGATATTATTGAAGAAGATTACCCATGTACTCGTGTTCATTCATTGCATAGCTTGATACTGACAGTAGAGAATCAGAACTCTGTTAATTATCATGATGCTATTAATGATTTATATGAAGATATTCAGGCATGGATATCTCGTGTCTATGATTATCAAATTGAACTTAAGAATGTCAAAGCTCAATTTACAATGGTACTTCTTTTAACTATTGCTGTAGCTTCGGCGATGGTTAATATCCTTCCAGCTACCCTTGTCACATTCATTGATAATCCAGTTTATCAGGTATCAACTGCGGGGATGTTAGCTATTTTCCTTGTTATGTTCTGCTTTATTCAATCAAAATTGAATGGACAATGGCTGGTCAATGATATAGACAAGGATGATGAGAAGATTTTAAAGAGCATCAATTATGTTGAAAACTTTGATGAAAAGAAATCAAAGAAACAATCTATCATTAAAGCTATTATTGTTGCATTAATTCCAATTTACGGATTATTTGTTGGAAACAATAACTTAGTTATTTTAGGAGGACTAGGTACTGTATTAATGTTCTTCTGGGATAGAATTCAGTACAGAAATCATTTCAAACATATTGAAAAAGAAATTCAAAAAACATTCCCAGTGTGGTTAAGAGACGTTTCCTTAAACATGCATAATTTAGTTGTAACAAGAGCAATAAAACAATCATATCCTAATGCTCCAGCAGTGCTGAAGTATTATTTAACAGATTTTATTAATGAATTGGAAGAAGACCCTGTTACAATCCGACCATATGCAAACTTTTTAAAAAAATTCTATATCAATGATATTACGTCAGCCATGAAGTCACTATATTCTATCAAGCAACAGAATGGTGAAAATGCATCTAAACAAATTTCAGACTTAATTGTCAAGAACCAGTCTATGATGGAGAAAAGTGAACGTATACGTAATGAAAACCAATTAATAGGTATGAACATGATGGGTACTCTACCTATGATTGTTGGTAGTTTAAAGCTAATTATTGATATGGTTTTATTGATTATGGATTTCATGGCAATGACTTCTATGTAGAGGTGATTGAATGAGAGCATTTTTTAATGAATTTGGTGGAGCTGTAATTCGACTTGTTCTATGGGGTGCTATTATCAATATCTTTTATGGTGTTCTTGTTACTTTATCTGAAACAATCTAGAGGTGATATCTAATGAAAGTGATGTTAGATGAATTTGGTTTGTCGATTCTTGAGGGGATAGGTAGCCTTTTAATTCTCACTATTATTCTTTATATCTTTGGACAGATAACAACAGGAGATTCAGTTATATTTGAAGCGTTAGATGGATTCATTAATGTTCTAATAGGTGGTGTATAGATGAAAGTATTATTGGAAGAATTTGGAGGAACAGTTATAGCAGCGATTGTCTGCGTGCTTCTTCTAAGTTTTAGTATGACTGCTTATAAAGATATAGGGAAACCTTCAGATGAAGCTATGGAAAATATTGAAATTGTTACAAATACAAATGAACTCGAAAATCTAAAAGATACAGAGAAGCCAACAATAAGGGCTAGTAGTGGAAACTTGGATATCAATGAAATATTTGTAATTGCTGATTATGTTGAGGCAATATCGACTTCTGGGACAGATATTACTTCTCAAGTAAAGATAGTAAACATTACTCCTTCTACAGGTAATAAATCAAATGTCAATGGAAAGTATGAATTAGATACATCCAAAGCGGGAGTCTATACATTAAAGTTTATGGTAAGTGATAATGGAGTAGCATCTTATGCAGAGGCAACTTATATAGTCGATTAATGGAGGTGATGGAATGAAGCAGATATTTGAAGATATGATTGTCATTGTTTTGATTATTATTGGTGTACTAGTCAATACATGTATGATAAAAGCAAATCTTGAAATTACCGAAGCAAGAAACTATCATGCACAAGTCATTGAAGAAATACAGGCGTCAGGTTTTAGTGCAAATGTTATTACAGACAAACAGGCAGAAGCTCAAGAACATGGCTGGGAATTGATAGTATCAGATAATCTATCGCCTTATGAAGATAGACAGGATAGAAAAGTGACATTAGTATATACAATCACCCCATTACCAATTGTGGGTACAGAACAGGAAAGAAATATTGTAGGATATGCCAGATAATACGTTTTTACACAAGTATATAAAAATATGATATATTAATATTCGTGAGGTGAAGGCACACCCTAAAAAATGCTAAACATATTAAAATATGTGTTATGCCAGCACATGAAAAGGCAAAAGAAACAGAAGAATTGGCACAAAGAAATGAAACTCAAGAAATGAATAAAGAATTTAAACAGATTTCTATGAGGAATTTTAAGTGAAACAATTTTTCGAAGAATATGGTGGAGTAATCATCATCTTAATTGTTGTTGCAGTATTATTAGTTATCTTAGGTAATGGTAATGAAACCCAAGGATTAGCAAAAGTTGTTAGTGACGCAATTAATGGAGCTGTAGAAGGATTTACTGATATGTTTGAAAAAACAACTGGCGCTATTGCTGCTCCAGGAGCAGGAGTCTAATATTAATCCACCAATTTTGACACTCATTTGAGTGTCTTTTTTTTATGTCAAGACTTGTCTTTTAATTTATATATGATAATATATAGGCGCAAGGGAAATAGGGTAAAATAGAGGATAGTTGCTATAAGCATACTATCTTTTATTTGCCTCAAATTCCCTCAAAATACCCTATATTCCCTCCAAAAATCTCAAAGGAGGAAACATCTATGACATCATTTGACCGTATTGCATTTTTAAATTCCCTTCAAAACCCATCAACACTCTATGATTTTATTGTTAATCTTGAAACCCTTGTACATAATGGAGAATATAGCTATTCAAATTCTCTCAGTCTCTTTCAAAACCTCTTTCCAAATATCAAATCTGCTAAAGGATTAAGATATACCATCAAAAGAAAATATAAGGATGAGATTTTAGCAGAAGCATTGTTCGAACTTGTTTATTCGTCATCAAAAACAGATTGCTCATTTTTACAGCAGTTGGACACAATTATTTATAATTATTTATAAAAGGTGATTGATTTTCCCTTTTAATTTTTATAGTATATAGGTATATGGTATGTATTACATGCTAAAACTCATTAAAAGATATAAAAGGAAGTGAGAACGTGAACAATGATGCCAAGGAATTACTGGAGATTTTAAATAACACTAAAAAAGATGTTGTTCACTTAAAGCAACAAAAAATCAGCATATCATCTACTTATAATATTATTAGAACATGGATATTGGTATATGGATTGACATCGTTTATTTTTCTATTTAATGTCATATTTGTTCAGTCACATGTTAGTGCTCAAAGCTATGAATTATATGGTGCAGTCAATAGGCTTTCATTAATTGTATTACATCTGGCATGTATAATTGCTTATCTACTGGCTTTAAAATTCAACACAACTACTTTGTGGGAAAGAGAACGATTATTAGTCTTAACACCAGTCATTATTCTACTGTCAGTGAGCCAGATGTTATATCCATTGTCATATTATATTCCACAACTTTATAGTGTTTATAATATCTTTGTATCTATATCATTTGATTTGTGGCTATGCCTTATTGCAATCACTATATTATATACAATCACTCATAACAAGAATATCTTGATAGTCTTATCTGTCAATATAGTATATCTCGTTATTAATATATTATTAATGATTATGGCAAACTCCACATTTTATGGAATTGAAGTATTTTTACAGATTAGAAACATTAGTCTTATACTCAATCAAACAGGATTTGCTGTTGTCATATTTATGTTGAGTTCTATATATTTTATAAGAAGGGAGATTAAAAATGAAACCAGATGAGTATTTATTATGGAATCAAAAAAAATTGCAGCTCTTAGTTGCATTATCTGTTGATGACCTGACTTACATGGAAATTATGAAAATAATGCAGTTTTCTAGGACAGAGGTTCAATATTATCTAGATAATCTATCAAAGGCTGGCTATATTGAATCTTATAAGATGGAGCTTAAAACACAAAAACGTGCTAAAAACAGAATTAAAGAGAATACAGTATTCAAAATCACGGATGTAGGAAAGGATATGTTGACACAATGTATTGAACATATCAACAATATGATACCTAACACTAAGAAAAGTGTACTGAAATTGAGAGAGGAGAACAACAGATGAAAAAGTTATTAGTGACTTTATTATTGGTAGGATTTATTTTAATGCCACAAAGCGTTCATGCTTATGATTATAGCTTCTCGGATTATGAAAATATCCTTGATGAAATGAACGAAGAAAACAATACTGATTATGCATTACTGACAGAGAAAGATTTTAATACTTATGATGGATATAAGGAAATCTATGGGACATATCAGAATTACCAAGATGCTGTCTTAGCTTTATCTGTTGATGAATTCAAAGATTATTGGTTACAGATGTCTCCTTATGAAGTCGTTGAAGCTGATGAAGGAAATGTCAATACTATTGAAACAAGAAGTACGCGTACTACAAAATCTAAACTGTTTAACAATTCGATTAATAGAATGAAATTGACATATTACTATACTACGAAATCTGGAACAAGATATTTCGATACATCAAAAAAACCAACTGTAACTGTAGAAAAGGTCGCTCTCGTAGATTATTTTGTTATGTCTTCTCATACTGGAAAATATAGCAACAGCAATAAAAGATATACAGTAACTGCCAAAGGTACAATCTATAATCTATTTGGTACAAGAAGCGGGACTTTCATAGTTGCGTTTGATGCATAGGAAAAAATAGCCCTCATATGGAGGGCTTTTATCATTTAGGACAATTTATAACAATTTTATTATCCAGTATTTTATAAGAATATTTGAGATGCTCAAGAAATCTTTCATCAAACTTTTTATCTCTCTTTCCAGATACAACAATGACAACCTCGTCATTCTCTTCTTTAAACTCCTCAATTCTTTCTTTGATAAACATCTTTATCATCGGAATTTGTTCAATTTTAGGAGAGTTTAAGAAGATTGATACGAGAAGTATATCCTCCCATCTTCCCATTACCATCTTCATATATATCTTTTGTGTATGGATATCTTCGAAAGTCATGGGATTGTTGATGGAATCTTCTATGGGAGTAGGGAAGGCATATTCATTGGCAACGCCATCATAATACACGCCATATCTATCAAATCGTGGTCCTTGATATACTGGTGAGGAATAGAAGTTAGGATTAGGCGTGAAGGTGGATGGGATTGTATTATTCATCTGATGAGATAGGGTATCATGAAATATCATTGCATTTGCAAGAAACATTGGGTCGCTAAAGTCCATAAAAACACCTCCTAATATGATTATTCATAGATACTATCATTGTACTATATTTATAATATAAACAAATATGATTTAGGATATTGACAAATATAGATGCGTATGATAAAATATGTATGCAAACTAAGAAAGGAACTGATATATGAATTCAAATAATGAGGTGATAGAATTTGTGAAGAAAATATTAGTATTGTTATGTTTTTTAGGAATGGTTGGCTGTACATCGACAACTTATAGTGATTTAAGATATAGTAAAGAAGAAACATTAGATATGCCTTCAGATATTCTAGGTACTGAGTCGGAGTTAAATGTTGATTATATAGACAATATAACTGTACAGACCGCCGATGACATGGTTGAAGGTGTTGTCAGAGAAATCTTCTATGATGTAGAGGCTTTGAATGAAGAACAGCAAAACACTTTTGATGATATCATCAGAGCAGGTTTGGAAACTGAATACAAAGATTATGATAGTGTCTCTATAGATTCTGTTGTAGAGGATAACAAAGTTGTTGTCACTCTCAATGTTGACATTGAAAAAGCCGAAAAAGAAGACTTGTCATCACTAGGAATATATGATGCTAATAAAACAGAAAATGGATACCCATTGGAAGATTATAAGCAGTATTTAGAAAGTTATGGCTATAAATAAAACACAATCTCCACCAGTCATATGGTGGGATTTTTTGTAGAAACTTATGAGATTGTGTGATATTCTAATTATAGAAAGAAGAGGTTAGATTATGGAAAGGATTTTGGAGAGAATTAAGGATAAAAAAGTTATTGGAGGGATTATTGCTCTTGTTATCATTGTTATTGTAGCTATTATTATGATACTAAATCAGAAAAATCTTGTATTAAAAAATGAAGAAATTCAAGTAGAGTTTGGTGAAACTATTTCTTTAAATCCTGAAGACTATTTAGATATGGCAAAAATAGATAAAGATATCTTAGATAAAGTAAACATATCGACAAACGCACCTGATAGAACTGAATTACCTGATAATTCTTTTAAAGAATGCCCACCTGTTGGAGAGTATTCGGTTATGATATCTTATAATGATGAAGTTGTTGAAGCGACTGTTAAAGTTGTTGATACAACAAAACCTATATTTGCTAAATACAAAAAAGAAGTCGGAGTCACAAAAGACTGTAATCCGGATATGGAAAAAATCATTGCCGAATTCCAAGCAAATGATTTGTCTGAAGTTAAAATTACTGTAGATGACAGTCAAGTCGACTATTCAAAGGTTGGAACATATAAAGCAATAGTAAAAGCCACTGATAAATACAATAACGAAGCAACAAGAGAGCTAACTTTTGAGATTGTAGAACCAACCATTGAGTTAAACAAGAAAAGTGATAGCATCTATGTCAAAGAGAATGTTGTATTAAAGGCAACAATTATTGGAAAAGATATAAAAGCGAAGTTTACATCTTCAGATACAGGAGTTGCGACTGTTGATAGTAATGGAAAAGTTACTGGGAAAAAAGCAGGTAGTACAACCATTACAGCTGAAGCTAATGGTGTGAAAGCAACATGTAAAATTACAGTCAAGAAAGTCCCTAGTGGTTCTTCTACAGAGAAAAAGACAGTTACAAATCCTAATACTGGCGAAAAAGAAACAGTCACTGTTATTAAACCTAAGCCAAGTGGTGGAAGTTCATCTGGTGGTAGTACAAGTTCTTCACCTACAGCTGTTCAAAGCATGATGAATAGATTTAATCAAGCAAGAGCTGAAAATGGAATCTCTGCTTTAAGATGGGATTCATCTTTACAATCAGCAGCGATGACCAGAGCACAGGAAATAACTCAAAAATTTAGTCATAATCGTCCAGATGGAACAAGTGCATTAGATATGCCAGGTGTTAAAGGTGAAATTTTAGTTGCGGGTGCTTCAAGTGAATCAGCTGCATTTAATGCATGGATGAATTCTACAGCACATAGAAATGTTATTTTAAATGATGAATCTGGTGGAGTTTATGTTGTGAGAAATGGAAGCTACTGGGTGGGATTATTCTCATATTAAAGTTTTGTTTCCGATTTCACACAAAAAAAGTTTTAAGTGATACAATGAATACAGAAGGATTTTCTTTTATAGATTATCCTTTTTTTGTTTATAAACAAAAATAAATTATGTTTTTTATTGGTTTTTTGAAACAACAAAAATCAAAATATTTTAGCAAGGAGGTGAATTAAATTGCTAAAAGAGGTATGTAAACGAGTCACCAAAGGAGCAAGCATTTTAGGTAAATCGTTATTAGCCTTTGCAATGGTTATGACTGGCTTGACAGTGACTCCACCCATACAGGCAGAGGCTGTAGACCTGTATAATGAAGCAACAGCTTCGGTTAGTCTTGTTAGTAATATTACCATTCCATCATTAGGAAAATCGACACCGGTTTATAATCTATCTTTAGATGGAACAGAAGCTTTCTGTATTGACTTAGGAGATAGATGTACAAGTGGAACAAAATATGCTCGTGTTGATGATTCTTCTGCTATTGATTCTGATATTATACAAGTTTTAAACTGGTATTATAGTGATATAGCAAAAGAAGAGTATTCTTCTAGTGAAGTTCGTAGAGCAATTACGAGTGGGTATATATGGGCAGACAGAGAAGGAGGAGATAAGGTTTCTGTTATTTTAGATGTTATAGAGCAACTTGATTTAGAGGAAAATCTTGGAATTGCTGGAGGTTTCGACCAAATATTAGCAATTATGAAACTTACAACTACAGTTGCATCTATTATGGGTCAACCAACAACAGGAAATTATTATTTATACGATTGTGGTAAAGGTGGATATCAACGTCTAGTATCAAGAGAAACGGGTTCACCAGTTGCTTTTGGTGGAGATGAAACTTCAGCTACAGAAAAATATACTGCTACTGAAAAAGTAACTGTTAATTTAACAAAAACAGATGATGAAACATCAAATGGATTACAAAACGCAACATTTGATTTCTATCGTGATAACAAAAAAATTGGAACAAAAACAACAAATGCAAGCGGAAGAGCTAGTATATCATATTCACAGGATTATACAAGAAGTGCTACAGTTAGTGCTACCTATTATGAAGGATATGATGATTTATCAATTCCAAATCAAGGTTTAATTGGAGACTTTGACTTTAGTAGTAAAGCTGAAGCAAAAGCTTGGTGTAGAGAACAGGCTCTTAAAAAAGCAAAAGAAGCTGCACAAAATGCTGCCAATCAAAAACACACATATAAAGCTGTTGAAACAAAAACGCGTACTGAATACTATTTAAATCCTGATAAAGATACTGTTACAAAATCCATTACTGGTAGTGGAACAGTAACTATGAGTTTAACAAACCATAGACAGGAAGGAACAATCAGTATTGTAAAAAAAGATAGCGAAACTAACAATACCGTTCCAAATGCTATCTACAAATTGTATGCAAAAACAAATATTTCTCATCCAGATGGTCATAAAGGAATTTTATACCACGCTGGTGATGAAGTTGCAACATTTGCTGCAACAAATAGCAATGGGGAAGCTAGTTTAAGTGGACTATATTTAGGAAATTATTACGTTAAGGAATATCAAGCTCCAAACGGATATCTTTTAAATACAGCAACTTATGACGTTACATTAAGCTATGCAGGACAAAATGTATCTATTACTGATGCAAGTACAACTGTCAATGATAAAGTTGTAAGAGGTCAAGTAGAATTTACAAAGGTTGATAAAGAATTAGATAATGGTTCTCAATCAGCTTCTATTGTAGATGGTAATGGAGATGGAGCACAAGGTGATGCCACTCGTAGAAATGCTACCTATGGATTATATGCAAGAAACAACATTGTTCATAAAGATACAAAAACAGGAGTTGTAACATATAATCAAACAGCTGGAAGCATTAATGAAATTAAGCTTTTAAAAGGAAGCAACCTTTCAGTTAAAAATGTTCAGGCAACTGCAGGTACATTACTGGCGACAGCTCAAACTGATGCTAACGGTCAGATTGAATTTGGACACCTATATTTAGGTGATTATTATATAAAGGAAATCTCACCTAGTGAAGGTTACTTGTTAAATAGTGAAACTTATAACTTCTCTTTAACTTATGCTGGACAGACTGTTGAATTAGTTGATGCCACAGTTAAAGGAACAGAACAAATTAAAAAACAGGCATTTGAATTACAGAAATTCGGACATCAAACAGGACAAAGTGGTGTTGCAAAACCTTTACAAGGTGCTGAATTTACAGTTAAACTTGAAAGCGATGTACAACGCTTAGGATGGGACAATGCCCCAACATATTGTACGATTACAACAAATAGTCAAGGATATGGAAAGAGTATTGAACTTCCATATGGAACTTATCGTGTAAGAGAAACAAAAACACCTGCTAACTACAATACTTCACAGGATTTCTTTGTTGAAATTACAGAAGACAGCAGAACACCTCAACATTTCTCAAATAAGACAGTTATTGATGAAGAATACTCATCATTATTGAAGATTGTGAAAACTGATTCAGAATCTGGAAAGACTGTTCAAAGAGGAGGGGCAACATTCAGAATTAAGGCTTTAACAGATGTTGCTGTCAATGGTGTCAAATTTGAAGCTGGAGAATACATTAAATATACTCAATGGAATCCAGTACCAACAGTTGTAGATAGATGGTCTACAAATGATGAAGGATATATTATCTTACAGGAAAAATTAGGAGCTGGTACTTATCAGTTAGAAGAAATTGCTTCTGTTGATAAATATTTAATCTCTAATACTCCATTAAAATTCACTATATCTTCAGATAACTTTACAAGCACTGAAACTGACGTTGATGCAACAGTTGCTATGACTGAAGTCAAATTTGCCAATCAACCAGTAAAAGGACAGATTAAAGTTTATAAGGAAGGTGAAGTTTTAGATAGTTATGATGATGATTTTGTTTATGTTGTCAAAGGATTAGCTAATGCACAATATCAAATTATAGCTAGAGAAAATATCATGGACCCAGCAAACGATGGAACAATCAAATATAAAGCTGGTGATATCGTAGAAACAGTAACGACTGATGCATCTGGAAATGCAACTTCAAGCAAGTTATATCTAGGTGAATATACTGTTAAGGAATACAAGGCTCCAAATGGATTTGTTATCAACCCTCAAAGTCAAGACGTTTCTCTTGTTTATAAAGATGAAGTGACAGCAGTTGTATTTGACAACGCTAGTTTTGAAAATGAAAGACAAAAAGTAGACATTGAAACAGTAAAGAAAGATGCTGATAATCAAACTCCTTTAAAAGGAGCACAGTTTGGTATCTATGCAAAGGAAAATATTACAAATCATGAAGGTGCTGTGATTGTAGAAAAAGGAACATTACTTCAGACAGTGACAACAGATGAAAATGGTAAAGCTCAATTTACATTAGATTTCCCATTAGAATTTGATTTTGAAGTCAAAGAATTAAAAGCTCCTATTGGATACTCATCAAATAAGGTTACATTAACATATAGTCCAACATATGCTGGACAAGAAAAAGACAAGGTATCATTATCTCAGGATTTCTTCAATGAAATCACAAAAGTAGAAGTCAGCAAATCTGACATTACAACTGGTGAGGAATTACCAGGAAGTACATTAGCAGTTTATCCAGTTGTTGATGGTGAAATTCAGAAAGGTGAAGCATTTGATACTTGGGTATCAACTGATAAACCACATATGATTCAAGGACTAGAGCCTGGAAAAGAATATGCTTTAGTAGAATTAAATCCTACAACAGGATATACAACAGCAGAAACAATCTATTTCACTGTAGAAGATACAGGAGAAGTACAGAAAGTAGAAATGAAGAATAAATTAACTGAAACAGTTGTTGTTAAATACGATGAAGACATGAATCATGTTGTTGGAGCTACAATGGCCATCTATCCAGTTGATGAAAATAATGAGCCTATCTTAGGTGAATGTTTTGAAACTTGGTTAACAGATGGAAAGGCTCATACAATCTATGGATTAGAAATCAATCAGAAATATTTAATCAGAGAAACAGTTGCTCCATTTGATAATGGATACGTAACAGCTAAGGATACACTTATCACTGTTAAGGATAGTTTAGAACCACAATATTACTACATTGAAGATGAGTTTACACATATCGAAATCAACAAAGTAGATATTGAAACTAAGGATAACTTAGCTGGTGCAACACTTGCTTTATATCCAATTTTAGATAATGGAGAAGTTGATTATGGTGCTTGCTTTGAAACTTGGTTAACAACAGACAAGACTCATACAATTGATAGAATTCCAGTTGGTAAATACTTATTAAAGGAACTTTCAACTATTGATGGATATACTGTTGCAAAACCTATGATTATCGAAGTTAAAGACACAGCTGATACTCAGACATTTGAGTTAGCTAATGATTTCCATAAGATTGAAATCAGCAAGACAAATCTTCATACAAATGAATTCGTTGAAGGAGCAACTTTAGCCATCGTTCCTGTTGAAGATGGAGAAATTCAATATGGTGAAACATATGAAACATGGATGACAACTGACAAAGCACATCGCATTGACAGAATCCCTGAAGGAGAATATGCTATTGTAGAATTATCTACTCCAGCCAACTCAGGATATCTAAAAGCTGAACCAGTATTCATTACTGTTAAAGATACAACTGAAGTTCAATCATTTGAAATGAAAGATGACTATACTAAAGTTGAAATCTCTAAACAGGATATTGTAACAGGTGAAGAAATCAAGAATGCACATTTACAAATCATTGATGATGAAACAAATGAAGTTGTCAAAGAATGGGTAACAAATGGAGAGAAAACTCTTATTGAAAACGTGTTACAACCAAATCATGACTATACATTAGTTGAAACATCAGTGGATGAAAAAGGATATATCAAAGCTGAAGATGTGAAGTTCCATGTAGATGAAACTGGAGAAATCCAAACAGTAATCATGAAAGATGACTTTACAAAAGTTGAGTTCTCTAAAGAAGATATCACAACAGGTGAAGAAATCGAAGGTGCTCATCTTCAAATCATCGACAAAGAAACTGGTGACATCATTACTGAATGGGTAACAGATGGTAAGCCACATTACATTGAAAATGTCTTACAACCAGGAGATTACTATTTAGAAGAAACAAGTGCTCCAGACGGATACCTAATAGCAGAACGTGTCGAATTTACAGTTGAAGAAACCGGAGACATTCAAAAAGTCACTATGAAAGATGATTATACAAAAGTAGAAATCATGAAATATACTGATGATAATAAGATTTTGGAAGGAGCTCAGTTTGAAATGACAGATAAAGATGGAAATGTTGTGGCAACATGGACATCTGGAAAAGAAGCGTTCAGAATTGACAGATTAACAGTTGGTCAAGAATATACAATCAGAGAAATCAAAACTCCTGATGGATATACAACAATGAATCCTGTCACTTTTACAGTGCAAAATACTGCAGAAATCCAACATATCTCATTATTCAACAAAAAAGAAGTCATTATCAAAACAGGTGATGATACAAATGTTGGTTTATATGCAGGATTGGCTTTTGTATCAATGTTAGGTATTGCATTTGCAATGAAAAGAAAAAAAGAATCTGAATAGAATTTAAGAGGAATCTGAAAAGACTCCTCTTTTTTTATGAATGGATTTTATTGTCTGTTTTTGTCAGATATTATATAATAGATACAGCAATTGGAGGTATCAATTTATATGACAAATAATGAAGCAATGGGATATGTGATTAAAAGTCTGGAGGATTTAGAATTGTCTCCTGAAATGATAAGAGATGTCTTATATGCCGTGAATGAAAACTTTGATTTCTATACAGAAGAACAAATGAAGGATGTTTTCGACAAGAAAATAGGAAAGTATTGGAATTACAGGGGGTAATGATGAAAAAGTATTGTATATACCGTTCTTTTGGGGATATTGATAAACAGATTAGAAAGCACGTCCTTATAGGAGTAGCATTTGGAGAAGACGAAGAAGAGGCATATGAAGAAATCAGACAAGCTGTACTGGATGACTTGAATGGTGATGAAAGCATTCATTATCATTTCAATGCAGATACATTCGAGTTAGAATTTAACGAAGATTTTCATAAAAACAAGACATATGATTATGTTATGACAGGAATTATTTATCCAGATGATGGGCCGAAAAATATATTAATTGATTATGGAATCAAAGAAATGGATTATATAGAAATGTAGGAGTCAAAAGACTCTTTTTTGTTTATTTTTATGGCGGGCTAATATATAATGGAAAACATTGAGGAGTGTTAGATATGTCAACAATACTATGGAATGCCAGAGAATCGGATGATTATATTAGGATAAACGTTAAAGAGAATAATATAACTGTCAAGAATGAATGGAAAAGAGTATATAAACTTGATGAAAATGCAAAAGAAGTAGCTATTTTAGATGTTTTGTCATTATTGAGTGATGTCATGTTCATGTTTCAGAATTTAGAAGAAGTTTTTATCTCTTTTGATAGAAACATCCTCATTGTCAAATCCTATTTCAAAGAAGAAGAAAAAAATGATGTCTTCAATTTTAAGAACTTGAATATCCATCGGGAAGATATCATCAATATTTTAGGGATAGAAGAAACGATTGTCATCAATAATTGCTTAAAGCAATTAATTGGTCAAAAGCCTATAAAAAAAGATTATTTTCCTATAACAAAAATGATTGATGAATATATGGATAGGGATATGTTATGCAATCAGGCTTTGAAATTCCATGATTATTTTTTTACTCTTTCTGAAGATGAACAAAAAGAGGTTTTTGTTGATTTTATTGCATCATTGAAGATAGTTGATTCATTAGATACTTATTCCATGAAAAAGTCTAAAAAAGAGATATAATATGATAAAATATAAGAAAGGACTACTTGTTAGTCTTTTTTTTGTTGTTTGAAAGGAGGCGATGCATTTGAAAAAATCTACTAAAAGAATGGTTATTATAGGTTTTATAGTCGGCATGATTATTACTACATTAACTCCAGTATTTGCTGATAGTGATTTTGAAACAGATGAAGACAAATATATTACCTTATGTTCTTCAAAGTCTTTATCACAAAGTCAGCAAAATATCTGCAAAAAATTCAATACATATCTGAAACAGAAAAGCAAAGAGGTCCGTGAAGATATTTCTGAAACAAAACAGGATATTTCTGAAACTTCAGATGATATTAATGCGATTAAAGATAAGATAGAAAAAAATGAGCAGGAAATCATCACACTGGAAATAGATATCAAACAATTAGAACAAGATATCAAAGACTTAGAATCAACGATTTCTCAAAAAAAGGAACTACTAGGAGATAGATTATATGCGATGCAAAGCCTTTCTAATTCTAATGATTACCTCTATTTCATAATGGGAGCACAGGATTTTACGACAGCCTATAGAAGAGCCAAAGGCATTAAGGAATTGACAGAGGCAGACCAGGAAGAAATTGATGAATTATCTACACAATATAATACTCTCCAAATTCAACAAAACACCTTGCAGTCAAAAAAGAAAAAACTCGAACAGAAGCAAGAGGAAAATAAAACATTACAGAAGAAATATGAATCATTACTCGCTAAGCAGAAGACAAGTCTAAAAAATTCTCAACAGGAATCTTCTGAACTCTCTGATGCTCAAAAAGAAATTGATAAGAACCTCACTAGACTCTTTGAAGAATCATTAAAAGAACAATCAAGTACGAATGTTGGACAGATTACAAAACCTTCAAATGGACAATCAAGCACATCTT
Organism: Massilimicrobiota sp. An142; assembly: GCF_002160725.1. Lineage (NCBI taxonomy): Bacteria > Bacillati > Bacillota > Erysipelotrichia > Erysipelotrichales > Erysipelotrichaceae > Massiliimicrobium > Massilimicrobiota sp. An142. The sequence goes on from NZ_NFLD01000007.1 coordinate 85,097, forward strand.
CTAGTGAAATCGGCATAAAAATTGCGAATAAAGCATTAACAAGACAGGGTTGTAGATATTGGTGGGGAGCTCCAGGAGGAGGATATGGAGATGGTCAAGGCCTTGATAATTCAAATGCACAGTATTTTGACTGTTCCGGACTTGTTGCATGGGCGCATAGGCAATCAGGAATTATGATAGGTAGAACGACTGCAGCAGGATATTCTCAAAGTGGAAAATCCGTGTCATATAGCAATCTTCAGCCCGGTGATGTCATCACGTTTAGCTATGGTGGTGGCGTTGCACATATCGGTATCTATATAGGAAATCAGCAGTTTGTCCATGCATCTGGAAGTGGTAGTGGAACGAGAGGACAGTATGCCAACCAGTGTGTGAAAGTGTCTTCTATCGCCCCTGGAGGATATTGGTATAACTACATGTACAATTGTAGAAGACTGTACTAATACACTCAAAACTCATTGTAAAATCATAAAAATGATATCTAATGTGATAAAATATAATATATGGGCAAAGCCCGGAGGTAGTTACAATTGAAAAGAAAAATACTTAATTTTATCTATGAAGGATGCGAAGTTGGAATCTGGATGGGACTCATTTCAATGACATATCAGTTATTTGTTATCGTCAAGAATGGGGCATTTGGCATACAGGCAGGCTGGCTTGATGTTATCTTGCTTTTAGGTCTTTATGTACTATGGTTCTTTGCTTGGCAATGGGAACCTAAGAGTAAAAGACAGACTAATCAAAAATCAGAGGATAAAACCACTGAACAGATTGTAGAAAACGAGTCAGATACAAGCAAAGAATCTCATGTTGAAGAAGTATCACAAACAGAAGAAAAAGAGGTTAAAGATGAAGGGGTTGAAAAGGGACACGATTCTAAAGAATGCCTATAGTCATACTGACCTTGATGATATAAGTCGAGATAGTGAAAAATCAAAGGCATTCTATGATACTTTGCTTACTTTCGTTATTGAACATCCAGAATTTAAATATATTTGTGGTTTAAGTGCTTTTAAGGATGTACCTGGAACCTATGTCATAGCTTGTCTAGGTACAAATAAATTTAAGATTGGGTATACTGGTAAAGATTCAGATTTATATGAGTCAATTACTCAGGAATGGGCTAAAATATCCAATTCTAATGATATGTTTACATATGCAAAGGTATTTGTTAATCCTAATACTGATAGCATTAAAGAGATTGAAGATATATTTCCTGCAAAAATGATTGCAGATGATTATGGAGGTACAAGAATGAACTGTGTAGAATGGAAAGAGAGGGTAGGAGAAGTTGACAAAAAGCATGTTGCTTTAGCAGCAGGCGGTATCCTGGCACTTGTAGGAGCTATTTCACTTATCAAATATCTGGTTGGAAAACATGAATAAAATAAAGAAAATATTATTGGCAGGAATGACCTGTCTATTAGTTGGTTGTGGAGGGGTTTCTTCAACAACATATACATATGAAGATTCTATGACAATACCTTCAGATATGATTGGTGCTCAGGAAGATGTCGATGTGTCTGGAATTGAAGAAATGACTCTTTATTATAATGATGAAAAAGTTGATAAGTTAGCTGATACAATAGAATATACATTTGACGGTGAAGTTAGTGATGAGGCTAAAGAGAATGTGAAAGGATTATTATTGGATTCATTTGATACAGATGAAAAAGGAATTGTTGTAAAAGACATTTCTTCTAGTGATAAAATTGGTGTGTCTATTGAAATTGACTTAACTCAAGTTGACAAAAACAATGAAATACTTCAAATGTTCAACTTAAATGCTTCTGATTTCAATGATGATAATACCTATCCATTAAATACTTTAGAAAATGCTCTGATTCAGGCTGGATATGAAAAATAGAGACGATTACTCGTCTCTTCTTTTTTTTGCTCTTGGATGAAAATGATTGTATTCATCAATGACTTTCTTATTATTAACATGTGTATAGATAGTTGTTGTTGAAATATCACTGTGCCCTAAAAGTTCCTGTATAGAACGTAAATCAGCATCGTTATTTAGCAATTCTGTAGCAAAAGTATGTCTTAACATATGTGGATGAATACGTTGAGATAATGGACTCATAGCAACACGTTTCTGTAAGATGTTATAGAATCGTTTTCTTGTCATTGGATTGCCATTATTAAGTAAAAAAATATATTGAGTGTCTTTTTTCAAGAATTTATCTCGATACACTGTTAAATAATCATAAAGAATAGAGCGAGTTTCATCATCAAAGAAAACAATTCTTTCTTTATCACCTTTACCAATGATATTGATAGTGTTGTGTGATAGAGAAACATCAGATAACTTAATTCCACACAATTCACTGACTCGGATTCCTGTTGCATACATTAACGCTATCATTGTCCTGTCTCTTGAATCCTTTTCATCATTTACTTGAATAGAATCAATTAAAATCCTCATATCATCCCCAGAAACGGTTTGAGGGAGTCTTTGTTGCTTTTTAGGAGAATCTATATATTCTGATGGGTTATGAGTTGTATAATTGTTTCTGATAAGAAAACGGAAGAACATTTTAATAGATGTGAGATGTCGTCTCTTTGAAGAATCTATCAATTGTCTATCTAAATTCTGGATATATGAGTAGATATGGTCCCTTGTAATGTCATCAATAGAAGTGATGTTGATGGTTTTTAGATAGGATTGAAAATTGCTCAAATCAGATAAATAACTTTCTATTGTATTTCTACTGGCATTCTTTTCAACATTCAAATACAATCTATATTCTTCTATGGCATCTTTTAATTTCATAAATGGAGTCCTTTCTATATCTTTTCGTTTATTCTATCATAAAAAGCCATTATTTTCTATCTAAAATCGTAGCATAATCCATATTATACGAAGTTGCATATTAAAAAAACAGTTTATATTTTTTCAAAAATTTACTACAAAAACAGTCTCTCGTGTTATACTATTATTTGCCACAGGAGTCTCATAGACTCCTTTTGTTGTTGGCGGAGGGAAAATATTGTCAGTTAAACTTATTAATTCTATTATGGTAGAAAAGAATAATATCAATCTAGGACTTTCATTATATTTACATACAGATGAAGATAACAAGCAACACTTTGTATATTATACAGACTACTTGGGTTATGGAAATGACGAAGGTAAATATAGTCCTGTCATAGAAAAAACTATTCATTTAGATGAACCAGAAAACATATCTGAAGAAAATTACGCTAAACGTATGGAAAAATATATTAATGACATGAACAGGATGTCCTTTGATGATGTTTTGTCAATGATTGCTAACTCATAAAAAAGAGATGCCTAGAGCATCTCCAGATATTTACTGATATTCAGCGGACTTAGATGTACATGCGAAAGTACATCTTTTTTTGTTGCCTTTCTTATGAATATGAACTTTTCTCTATCTTGCATATTCATATTGACCCAGTCATTTTCTTTTGTAACAAACCTCACCTTCCCCTTCATAAACTCTATCACATAATATCTGTCAAAAAAGAAATGAGATATTCCTTTCACAATCTTTATAAAGGCTTTGAAGAAATCGTAGATTTTAGTAAAACAGACTTTGAAGAAATGTCCCGTTTCATGAATATAACTAGTAATTTTTACTTTCATAGTATGCTTTAACAGATGCAATGGATTTTTTCTTGAATGTATAATAAAGCGCAGAGAAGATGATAGTTGTTATGAAGAATCCTCCAGTAGTGCCAGCTAAGATGTATGCTGTGAGATTATTGCTGGTATTGTCATCTATAATCGTATATCTTTGTAATGTTCCTTCTTCTTTATCATAGCTATAATAATTTTTCTGACCATCTTCATTCATCAGATAGACAATGCTATAAGAAGACAATTCCTTTTCGTTGAATTTCCATCCATTCACTTGCTTATCCCCTATTTTGATTGTGGTTTTAGCAAGATTATTGATGGAATCTGGTATGTTGTCAGGACTTACAATAATATATATCTTTCCATTGACAGTGATAGTTTCAAATGGCGAAAGAACTTTGTTTTTCTTTGTATCATAGATATAGAATCCTGTTTCTTCTTTTTCATTTTGCAAATATAATAAAGTTAGTCCCATATCTTTATTTTGTAAAGCTGTCACATCTTTATTATCAATTTTTATTGTTGTTTTATCAAATCCTTTTGATACATCAGTCTTTGATAAATCATTGAGAATTCCTAGTTTTTGATTATCATATGTTAAAAACTGTGTAGGTTTTTCAGTTACAATGACACTTAATGTATATCTTTTGATGCTTCCATTTTCCGCTGTAACAGTTACCTTGAAAATGTTCTCACCAATATGTAATTCTTTTTTACCAGTCCCTGACACTTTGGCCTTGCTGTCTTTAGCTTTGACTGTAATTGTGATATCTTCAACATCGCTTGTCAAGTCTACCTGATAGCTTGTCTTATCGCTAGAAAATGCAGGACTGAGTTTTCCAGTAGAAATAGATAATGATGATAAATTGTTTTCACTAGATTTTTTAACTTCAGGTTCTTTTTTTGTCACTGTTGAACTGCTTGAACTACCAGATGTAGAATGTGAAGACGAATGACTTGATGAACTGTTTGAACCACTTGATGGTGTCTTAATTTTGACACTTACCGTATGACTTCCTGTAATTGGAGTTTCATCGTATCCTGTAGCATCAACAGCTGTGACCGTCACTGTTGTTGTGCCACTGCTTCCACCTGTAACAGATACACTCCCACTACCATCAACCCAAACACTTCCACTAGATACTTTTCCATTGGATGCAGATACATTGAATTGACCTGCCCCTTGTGTTGAAATGGAAACTGTAAAGGTTGAATTTGGGGATATGGTAGATTTGCTTGCCTTGACTGAAAAACTGGCCGCCTGAACAGGAATCATCTGGCCAAGCATCATGATTGAAAATAAGAATAATCCTATAATTTTTTTATACATTGAACACCTCCATTAGAACAGTTTATTTGTTCCCATGATATGATTTTTTATTTTGATATAGTCTAAAGAAGACACTTTTCCATCCTTGTTGACATCTGCTCTTGTAAGAGAATTACCTGTCAAAACCTTGGTCTTCATAATATGATTCTTGATTTGGATGTAATCAAGGGATGAAACCTTATCATCTCCATTTACATCCCCTGGCAAATATGTCTTCTGTGTCGTTCCTTTGACAATACGAACATTGTCAGAAGGAATATAGAGATAATCTCTTGAAAAGTCATATCTTTTATCATAATCTAAATCAGTTCTTGATGCATTTAATGCTGTGTCATTCTGTATCTTATACCAGATTTTCCCTTTTGTATCTTTGACTTCACCGAGAATGATGACAGGTAAATTATATGTACGTGGACTCTTACCACTTCCTATAGTATGCACGACCTTAGAAGTTGAAGGAGATTGATAGAGTTTATATCCTTTCTGAACACCTTCTATGATACCAATCGTATACTTTCCATAATCATCTAATCCTGAATCGTTATAGTAGTAGACTGAAGCTGCCTTTTCACCCCAATATGGGTCTGATGCATATCTGACATTGACACCAGAAGACTTATCACCAAGATGTGCCCCATTATATCTCCAATCTTCTGCGTCAAGATATCCATTGGAAATAAAGACTTCTGCATGATATTTAATGCTATCAGCTGGCGTTTCATATCCATTTGCTCCATAATATGGATTACTGTCAACAGCACCATGTCCAAAGAGATTATTCTTTTTCATGGCAATACTGCTTTCACCCCATCCAGATTCATTTGCTGATACCCCATACATCAGCAATGCATTCACACCATAAGTATTTTGATGGGAGATGTAGGAGTTGCCTAATCCTCTCATCTTTGATGTGCTTTCTGAATTGGCCTTTGTGATATTATCAAACTGACTGGCTGTAATGCTTGTCTTGCTTCTATGAGATAGGAATTGAAAATAGTTATAATAAGGATTTTGAGAGTTGATGGCATGATTTCTATTTCCATCCTGATAATCATCTATCATAGTCTTATAATCTGTATAGAAGTAATGACCATCATAACTGTAATATTTCTTTCCTTCACTCATGTAATCCAATTCATAACCGACTCTCTGGGCACTTGAAGAACTTTTACCATAGAAATATTTATGATAGAGATATCCATCATTGATGTAGTAATGAGATATATCAGCTTTTGAATAGTCTACAATACTGACATCCCTTGCATCAAACTCCATGACAACTCCCGACTGCATAGCACGAACCTTGCCATTGTAAGTGCCGATATAGGCAGCATCCTTACCATAACTTCCTGTTACATACCCGTCATATCCAGGATTGCTGACGTTATCAAAAGTCAGATAAGCCTTGCCGTCATGTGCCTTGGAATTAAGATAGACAACTCCATAGGAGATACGGGAATCTGACAGGGTTGATATGGCTCTCGCTTTGGGCTTAGCTACAGGGGTAATTTCATCGTAATCTATGGTTTCAATCTCCCCTTCTTCATTAATAAGTATCATATAATCTGTCATCTCTGGTCCATTCAAAATATTCTCGGCTTTGGTTGGATTGGATAAAGCGCCAGCAATACAAAGAGAAGACAGAAACATACTGATTCCAAATATATGTAATGTTTTCCTTTTTCTCATGGTTCACCTCCATAAAAAAAGGAGACGATGTCTCCATTGATTTATTTATACCATAAGAATATTATATAATATATTGAGGGTTTTGAGGGATTATGGAAAGATTTTTTACTAAATTCGAATTTACTAAATCACGATTTGGTAAATGAAAAAGTCATGACTTGATTGTCATGACCCTTAATTTTCATTTTTAATTGAAGAAATATTCTTTTCCAAACATATTTCAACATTGTTTAATCTGTTTCATCATACAGCTTATAATGTAACAATTGATGTGCAAAAAATACTAATGATTTAGATATTTCTAACCTTAAATAGCGAGTATCCAATGCTCTAATACCAAATCTGACTCTGTCCAACGCATCAGCATCTTTAAGTATCTGATACATAATTTGAATTTTTGAAGAACATTGAGGGAATTGAATATCATCTTTGCAATGATATTCAATGATTTGACGCATATCCTTACTTATATGAATATGATGTTTATCTAATAATTCGATACTTCTTTTCCCATGATTAATATCTTCTCCATCGTTTTCTCGACCAATATCATGGAATAAACCAGCCATCATCACATGCACCAGTGTTGTATCATTTAAATTGTCATAGTCTTCTCTAACAAGTTCATGAATCAATCCACTCAAGATAGATACTCTATAAAGATGATTTATATCATGGTCTGGAAATTCTCCTAAAATACCTTTTAAAATCTCATTATATTCTTCACAGATATGCTGAAAAACATATTGGACATTCGAGAATTCCTGTGCATATGTTTCACTCACTTCAATAACGGATGGTAAGTCAATTCTATTGAGAATTGTTACATCTTCTGGAAATGCAAGAATTTCCTTTTCATTTCTGTCATCAAGATAATCAAGAATGGCTTCTCTTTTTATTTGTGCCGTATAAATTGAGGAACCAGTATTGCTATTTTTACAAGCAAAGAAGAAAGCGACTTCTTTTGATAAGGTCCATGACAGGGCTTTATCTACTGGTGTAGACTTATCTCCTTCTCCTCTATAAATAGTGACAACATCTGATAAAGAATTAATGAATTTCTGTCCAATTCTATCATGAGGTTGTTGGAAGATTTTGTTTAGTTTATCTCTGGAAAGCTGAGAAAAATTATATTCATTGTGCATATACAGCTCTATAAATGATGAATAATCATGAATAGAGTGTGTGTTTAAATAATAATTCATTAAAGATATCTGAAATTCAGATGGTATCAGGAATTGATGTTTTTCTAAACCATCTTTCTTTATATCCTTAGCCAGAGACTCAATATGCTTTTCCAGTTCTTCTTTAGGAGTTTGCATTAAAATAGCACCTGTCAGTTTGACAATGACATACGTGTCTCTATTGAAATAAACAACTTCTGGAAATAGCCCCTTAAAATAGTAACAGTTATTAGCTATGTCTTTGCCATATAATTGACATATTTTATCATATGTTGGTAGTAAATCTGTTTCACCGATTTGAAAATATTCGAAGGGATTTTCAATGTTTTTAATGGGAATTAAATCATTGATGTTTCCCGTATTTGCTTTTTGAAATATTTCATTGATATCCATATATGTCTCCTAGTTTAGTTCCTTCATAATCATTTATTCTATATTCTGACAGTTTCTTAACTGTTTTATCATTTTTTCATCACTGCTATTTGAAATGATGATATCCAGAATTTCGTTTCTATAAAATGGGAAATTAAGATAAGTAAAGTATTCATAGTTTCCTTCTTTAAAATTTTCATAAATGAAATCAATTTTCTTCAAAATACCTTCCTCAACACCCATATTTATAGCAGGATTAAATAATTCATAATTTTCTGGTTTATTTTCCTTATTTGGATTATAACCCCAATACAATTCAACCATCGCATATCTTGCAGAGTCGTAATACACCATATTTTTTAAAATAGTATTATCATAAAACACTTTATTCACATCCAGTAATGGATATTTTTGATGAAAATCCTGGGCTGTAATCTGTGTATTGTACCCTCTTTTTTTATATTTCTTTATATCATTTTCGGTTTTAATATCAGCTAAACACACCATATCGTCAATATACTTTTTATATACGCCTAGTTGGAGATGGTCTCTAATTTTATCTCTTAACCAGTCAGCTGGACTATTGTAAGATTGGTTCTCTTTAATCAATTCTTTCAGTTTTTTTAAATCTTTAAAATCTTTAAGAACGATATCAAAGTCCTTATAGGCTTCATTTTTTATGAAATCCGTCATATCTTTAACTTTAGATTTTTGCATGAACAGTTCATATAATTCATTGCTTATATAAGCAAAATGTTGTTCGAATATAATTATCTTTTTTCTTTCCATAGCCTTACACTCCTTTACTACAGTATATCCTACCCAAATGAGTAGGTCAACACTTTATTACTCAATTGGGTAAAAAAAGATGACACTTCTGTGCCACCTCTACTTTATCAATTATCTTTGCTTTGTCTGCAATGTATTCATTCATACAGTTGTTATAGCAATATCCTATTGGCTCTACAAGATAAATAATTGGACTTCCTCCAAAACGTTTGGCTGCCTTTCTAGAATATCTTTTAGCTGATACCAGAGAAGTTGTTAGAAAGACTTTATCCAGAAGCTTCATTCTCCAGTCTTCTCTTATCATTCCTGTATCAATAGGTGGTTTTAGAATTCCATCATCTATAACAAATACATCAGTTGTCCCATGATAATATCTCATCAGACACCTTCCATTTCCTTTAACTCATTCAATATTCCACCTAAAACCACTTCACATGTTGCTTTGAATCCATCAAATTGTCTATTCACATCCATGAAATATTCTTTCAGTTTCTTTTTATAATAGCTCTCTGCTTCCCATTGTGTTTCAAATACCTGGAAAGGAACAGCGTATAAGACTGGTCCAGTGATAGATATGGTGGTTTTTGAAGGCTTTCCATCCTTTCTAGGTTTTACAAAATAAAGTGAACCATCTTCTTTTTCTAAAACAATAGCTTCAGTAGGTTTTAACTTTCGTCTATAATCCCCTACTGGATTTTCTTCATTTGGGCGGACATCACAAACCCAGAAATTATCTTCAGCTTTGTAGATGCCTTCTTTATATCTATTCTGAAATGTTTCGTAATTCATAATTTCCTCCTATTCTGTTAAAAATTGTATTGATTTTGTTGAGAGTTATAGAGATTTCTCCATTGATTCTATGAGAATCTGTCTGGGAGTTGAGAGATTCTAATTTCTCTTCCAACAAATCTATTTCTGTACATGCCTGATAGCAAGCATGTTCAAACTCTCTTTTTTCAAATTCCTGAATTTCTTCAGCTGAAAGAGGACAAAAAAGTTCAGGTATTTGCTTGATTTTATATGGGATTTCTATCATTTTGAATAATGTGTAATTCAATCCTGGAACAAGTGTAATTGTCTTTTCTGTGACCTCTTTGATGCGATAAATATGATAGCTGTAATATGGATATTTACGGTATTTGACCAAATCTCCTTTCTTCATCTTTTTTAACCTCTTTTATATTGATAAATCTTCAATAAATCTAAAATATTTCTCATAAGCTTCATCTTCATTCATGAACTCACACATACTGTCATACAATGGCTTTCCAGTAGATGAGGAAATTTCAATATATGGGAGTATAGGTTTAGCTTTTTTGAAGATGTCATAGCTGATATATTTCTTTGACATATCTGTTAAAGTTTCCACATGATTTTTATAGACATCTTTAGCATCTTCTAATGATGATGTCTGATAAGAAAAGTGTCCACAGTTTCTGACTTCATATAATCGTGTGTATATATCATAGACAATATCAATATGTAACTGAGAGATAGGTATATCTGTATGTGTATAGATAAATATTTTTCTTTGTCCATTAGATAAATGAATCTTTAAGTCTTTCATATTCGCCCAATGAGAAAGTTCATTTTTTGTAGCATTTGTCATTTTATTCACGCACCAAATTGGAACTTTAATGCCCGCTATTTCTTTTTCTTTGCTTACTTTGTGATTTTTCTGATATTCAATTTCTTTCATGACTTGAACATTTCCATATAAATATTGATTGAGAGTCCCTTTAAAGCACTTTATAACCAAATTTTCCTGCAATAAGATATTTCTTACACCTTCAAAATCCTTGTCTTTGCTGATGATGACAATATCCTTATTTTTCCATTTCTTTATTTTTTTCATCAGAAAGTACATTATATAGAAATCCATATAGTTTGCTTTTTTTACCAAGCCCTTTTTGTATTCACTAATATCAACGATTTCCATATTCTTAGGTACAAAGTGATATAACTTATTTGACTGCGATACAAACATAAAAGCGTATGTATCCTCTGGTATGATTTCTAAAGAAAATCCAACATTTTCACAATCAACCAGAAGTATTTTCTTATACTTTGCAAACTTATTGTATTTTTTCAATTTTTTTCATCTCCTTTGACAATAAAAAAAAGACACACCATTTGATGTGTCTATGTCTCGTATTAAGTTTACATTTATATTTTATCACAAAACAGAAAAGATATCATTATTCTTCAGTATTGTCTTCAATATTTTCCTGATTGTTCTGCTCATTTTTATTTTTTATGATATTGACCTGTCCAATCCCTATATCAGCTACTATTTTTTCCAATGCATGGATAAATGTCATTTGAGAATATTTAAGGACTTTTCTTCTTTCATTCTTTTTCTCTCTGACATTCATGTTTTCTTTTTTTATGATTTCAAGACTGATATTTGCTCCATAATGCGTCACAATGTATTTGGCAAGATGATTATAGCGATTTTTGAGTGTTTCGCTGTGGCAATCAAACTGGTATTTTCTTTTTGTACGGATTATGTTATACCCTTTTGAATGTGTATGTATCTTTTGACCCTTTATTTTCTGTCCATCCTCCTGATAGCAGTCAGGATTTGTAACTATACGACTATTTTCCATATATCTGTCTATATTCGACAAAGTTTTCATGCGTTTATTTAAAGAATCATACCCTAATTCAAAGGATTCGACTTTTTCTTCATCGTTGCTTTTAGCAAACAACTCAACTTCTGGGCCGTATATATCTATTTTCACTTCATATGTATCTGTCAATTCTTCTACCAAAAAAGATAATAACTGTTTTTCTTTAAGGACAGGAGATTTTCCTTTGGCAGTGATACATGCATAATAAGTCCATCTTCCATTCTTCAGTTTCCTTTTTAATCCAGCATATCTAAATTCGCTATTTTGGATGCAATCTTGAATATATGCATTATTTTTATCTATATCCAATGGAAGAGTCAAGTAATAATAGCCAGGTTTTAATCGGTTTTCTTTCCTTTTCTTCCATTTATCATAGGGAATAGGAATCTTCCCATCCTTTAAATTATTACAATAGTTTTGATATCTCTGTTCTACTCTTTTCCAGTGCTTTTTACGTTTGTTTTTCCAGCTTATTGAGCCGTCTCTAAAAAATCCTGGATTTAATGTGAATGTATTATCTTCAAAATTTACAATAAAATCAAGTTTTTGAGCCATAGATGTGATATATCTAAAATCATAAAATGGCTTAAAATTAATTCTCTTTCCATTACCAAAAAGATACTTTTCTAATGCCTGATTGAGTCTCATCCCGATAACTAATGTTGTCGTATGAGGGACTTTCCCAACAAAGCCATGCTCTTTTCTTATATTGGATACAAATCTATCTAAACGATGTGTCCCACCTTTATCTATATTGTTTTCTTCAAGCCAATCTTTTTTGATTTTATTCATCTTATCAATAACATCTTGTCTTTTTTCTTCTAATTCTGTAGTATCGGTATCAGTTTCTTCTATATTTTTTAAGATAAAAGCATATTCCTTTTTGTTTTCAGATAGTCTTTCTTCTAATACTGTAATGAGTTGATTTATATTTTCAATAATAATATCATTCAATTGCTTACAATTACGAAAAATTCTATCTAATTGATACTGTTCGTCGATAGATAGATTCTTCAAGGCAATATCATATGAAAAATATATATTGTCTGCCATATAATTTTACTCCTCTTTTGGAAATAAATCCCAATTCCATGTTCAATTTTACAACCATAGGAATTATTGCTGTAGTCGTACCTCAAACTCCTTATAGCTATATCGTAATCGCCATAACACTTTCCGATATGGATTCGCCCTTCGGCTGGACTGTAAATTATCCATTCACATCTTATCATAATCTATGCATTTAATCCACAAAAAAAGATAGCGATTATCTTGCTATCTTGTTTGTTTTGTTTAGCATCGAATATTTCTTATAGTCACAGTGAATGAATGCATTGCTTTTGATTTCTTCAATGGACATTTCATTCATGAGCTTATCATATTCTTTATTAAATTCTTCCTCGCTTAAGTTCTTTTCTCTTTGTTCATTTAATAAGTCAATAAAAGCGTCGCTCTGTTTATCAGACAAAAGAGAAATGATACGATGGTCAAGGATTGTTGAATCTTGAGATGTAATAACAATAAAGAATGCCATAGCTTGCCCTTCTCCCAGATGGTGAAATTCAATTTCAGGAGCTGTATTTGCAGCATGGTATCCAAACTCATAATAACTTCCATCAAAACTCAAAATAATATCCATCACGTTTCCAATTTCTGCAATATCCAATGTGACATTCCCCTTAAAATCCTTCAATTCCTCTATAGTCCAATCGCCTTGCAAATTTAACAGAAATGTAAAATCATTAAGGCAGACAATCTGAGTCCTGATATTCCCTGGGATATGAGGAATTGGCCCCATACCTAGAATTTCAGGCATCTTTTCGCCCTGTTCGAAACCAATCATATTTTTATCACTCATTATCTTCTATTCCTTTCTATATCATCATTGGTACTATCATAATAGCACTTAAAACCAGTGCTTCTATTAACATCATACCAAATCCTCCAAAAATTCCTATATGTCTTTCCACCTTATAACAATCTCCTTCTTCATACCCATGCTTCCAAGAACCTATGTATCTCTGTTCATTGACAATATTACCTATACAGATGCATAAAAACATAGATGATAGGAAGATTGCAGGAATGTTTTCCTTATTAATAAAGAAATGTGAACCATATAAAATCAATCCGATGACTGATAGTACGCCAAATACACATTTCATAATTGTTCTTTTTCTGATTCCATTCTTGTAATAATCATCTCTCTGCACTTTCAATAACCATTGTGTCAGACGTGGAAGATAGAATCTAATATGATTATACAAGATTTCATCATTATAGACAGCGTAGGCACTTTCGAGTGTTGACAAAAAACTATCAAAATTCTTTGTTTCCTCTTTATATCTATAACTATAAATGGTGTTACCTATTTCCATTGCCTTTCTCATATCTATCTTTTTAGGATATTCTTCTATAACAGAATAAATATCGGTGCCTCTGATGACTTTATGAATAGACTGATTCTCTATCTTCACTTCATCATTAGCAACAACAATAAGAGGAACGACTGGTAGTATTTCATCGTTATAATTGATTCTTATCAGTCTCTTGATAGCTACACAGTCTAATGCATTCTTTTCTACTGGAGAATCAAGCTCTGTGATAAGACCTTCTTTATCTTTTAAAGTCCATTTATTGTCAGCAGGGACGACAATTGTCTCACCGCTCACTCCTTCATTGAATAATGATAAGACAAAAATACCTTTATCAGAAAAGATAATTCTATCAATTGTAAAATCCTGTCTTCCAAAAACGCTTCCTTCAAACTGTATATCTTTTAATATGAGATATTCCATACTGAATGGCTCCAGTTTTTTATCCATATAATTCTTTGCATCTATACGTTTCTTCATATAGATGTATTGTTTATATGCTTTTTCTGCCATCTCAAAATAGGCATTATCTATTCTTTTGTCCATTTGTGCCTCAAGCAACTTGTAAAAGAGATTTTCTTCATCACCACTTCTCAATAATCCGCTTACCTTCAATCCTTCTATATCAATGAATTCAGTCAGCTGACTTCTTAGGATATTGTCATTGACTTTCAGTACCTTTTCTGGATAGCTATATAGATTTAAGAAGGTTTCGTAGTTGTTTAAATCATAGTTTTGTCCATCCTGTCCATCATTGAAAACGAAAAGATATGACTTATCCATCTCGACTTCATCTATATAGCGAGGTGTTGAGAACTTATGAGGGGTTGAATTCTCCCTAATCTCTTTATAAATATCTAAATATGTATAAAACAGGGATTCAAAAAGTTGAAGCTGTTTCTTTAGGTGTTTTAAAGTTTCTTGGGAGATGGGCATCTCTTTTGAAACGGGAGCAAAATCCAATCCCCTTAATTCGCTTTTATTAATAATGCTGTTATAAAACTCATCAAATTCTTGATTACTAAAATTTCCAAATAAATCCTTGGATTCATCATATGAAGCAATACAGAGTTTTCTGGATTCTGTATTGTATTTAATATCCTTTCTTTGCATGCTCAACCTCCAAGGATGTTAATAGCTACTGTTGAGAGTTTCGCTTACGTTTATATTCAATAATGAACATCACTTCTTTCAAGTCGTCATCAGGCAATTCTGTAAGCAGTCGTGCAATATTGGCAATATTGTAATAATCATACTTTTTACCATTTATCATCTCTTCCACGCTACGTCCATAAAGTTTGGACAATATCTTCAATTCACTAACTGTAACGTCTCTCTTTCCATTTTCTATATCAGAAATGGCAGAATGAGGGACATTGAGATGAGAAGCGACTTCTTTTTGCGTCAAATTCTTGAATTTACGATATTCTTTTAAACGGTGGCTGAAGTCTTTATCAATAGCCATGTTTCATCATCCTTTCATTATAAAAGTTCATGGAATTTCTTTCCATGTATCATGAATAGTATATCATAATTTTAGGATTATTACAAGTTTTCTTAGGAATTTTATAAATGTGTTAGTAAAAAGAAAAACTAATCTTGATAAAGATTAGTCTTCTTCAATAAATTTGGATATTTGTCTTTATTTTTGTCATTCTTAATGGCTTTTTTTAGAATTTCAAGAGCATCTTTTGTATTTTTATTTTCTCTTTGCAGATTCTTTATCTGTCTTTTGTTTCTATCTTGTTGTGTCTTTTTTACCATTTTATCACCTGATAGTATTATGAAAGAATAGAAATGGGATGTCAATAGAGTTGATGATGAAAAAAAGAGAGCTTCTTGCTCTCTGTTCGTATATCTCTAGGATTCCCTTGCTTTTGATAGCTGGTGGATTTTTAGTAGAGTCTGAAGAGAATTATCATGCAATTTTTTCAAATACTCATCAGCTTCTTCAATGGAAACATGCAATTTCTTTACCAATTCCCAGTTATTGATGACATAAGCCATAAATTGAGGCGTCAAGCCTTGTTCTGGGATTTTATAAAGAGTGTAGTTGGTATCAAGATAGCTACTATACATTGAACATATCTCTTTTATATCCATAGGATTATCAAACCATATCTGACAAAGGGCCAACGCTTCCTTTGGACTACAAGTAAGTAAATTCGTCTTGTTATGGTTAATATAATAATATAATTCATGATATATGTACATAAATCTTTTTTGCTCTTCAAATGTTAAATTTAATCCTTCTAATGATTTATGCTTATTTAAATAACCAAACATATACGTTATATACTCTTCATCAAAATCCAATTTAGCAAAATCGAAGTTTGCTTTTAAAAGATTATATTTTTCCATAAAACCATCATAAAAGAAATAACTTCTAGCCCTTTCATACTGAAAAAATGATTTATCTATATTGTATAAAATAATATCCATCAATATTTCATTAATGTACATGCTTCTATCTGGATATATATAATGAATATTCATATCACTATCATCTATGTACTGAAGGAGACAGTCTTTTATATATCTTTTATCCTGGTTATCACCTTGAAATGAACAAAGTTTTCTTCGATACACTAATTTGTCATTTCTACATTCTGGAATATCTTGTAATGTTAAATGAAGTGAAATATCCCAAAGTTTCTTTTCTTCAACTGTTTCTTTTGCAAAATTAATGTAAAGCATGTATGCTCGAAAATGATTGTCTGTTTCAAATCTAATTTGCTTTTGATAAGACGTTTTAAATATTAAGTCGCTTCTTTTTAGACTCAAACCACAATGAGGACATACATTCTCATTTAATTCAACAGCGTGTCCACAACAACATAATTTCTTTGTATCAAATTTAATTCCATTTTTTTCAATATGGTATTTTTCAAATAGATTCATTCATCATTCCCCTTTCATTGTTTTTGATATTAGAAACCCATTCCTTAATATACTTTGCTTCTTTTTTGCTGACAGCCCTATTTCCTTTTCTTTTGTATTGAATAGCTTCATTAAATGAGTTTAGCTCAACAGTTATAAAGGAACTATCAATATAAGATTTTTTTCTCATGAAGTAGATTTTAGATGTATTATCAACAACTCTATTAAAATAACTGGCAACACAATTATGCATATCATGCCCTTCCTTAGATAAATCTTCTGGCTTTTCTGGACAAATGACTGTATATTGATTGCTTTCTGGTAAATATTTTAAAAGTTTAGAGTTTTCCTTACATACTTTTTTAAAATTATCAGTCTTTTCCTTGTTGGCAATAATTTCTATCTGATTAGAAAAATCATCATGATATAAGTGATAGTTTCTGATAATTTCTGATGTTAAATGAATATTTAACTGTTTTGCCATATTGACAACATCAACTATTTCTTGAAAGACATGATTGAGTACATTGCAATGACTTTCATTAAACAGCACCCATCCTTTTCCTCGCTTTAATAAGTTACGAATGATAAATTCTAATAATATCTTTGTTTTAAGTTTAGGAAAATCATTCAATATTAATAAAATACATTCTAAAATCCCGTTAATAGAAATGATATCTAACTTAGTGAAACATTGAAAAAAGCCAAAAATAGTCTTTAGCCCATCTGGTCCACAATTATTTAAATGATATAATTTATTCAGTGTACAGATATCAATTCCACTATAACATTGAATAAATTGCTGTATAATTCCATCAAATTTATTATCAAAATCCCAACTATGACTATATAATGGCATAGTTTTTTTAAGTCCTTCAAATGACACTCCTGATTTCAGTGCTTTTTCACACATTGAAAGATATTTCAAATTCCCAAAAACCATCATTTCAGGCATCTGATAATTATTATCTATCAATCTTACATATTGAGGGCCTATCTCTTTAAATGAAATGTTATCTGATATAGAAACTATAATTTCTCTTTTGACTTTATTGAAAAAATCGTCTTCATAGTCAAATTTATAGGTGTCTGTATATTTTTTAAGAAACTGTTTCAAGGATTCGTTATCCTTTTCTCCCCATGAATTGAGATTAACAATAGAAAAATAGTCTTTTGATACTATTTGGTCATTTTCAATCAAACATGAAACAATATTTTTGTTTTCCAGATAAATTAAATAATATCTTCCCTCTATTCTATTAAATTGACGAGAAAATACATGCAAATCATCTTTCTTATCTATTTCTAACAAACAAACATCATGTTTTTTATAAAACTCAATCATAATTTCCTTCCTTTCTTCTAAAAATAAAAGACTCTCACATAGAGTGAAAGTCATTTTCTTTTCGTTTATTTTAAATCTTCTTCTGTAATGCCTAATGATTTCTTCATCATATCAAACATGGCCTGTTCGGCTGGTGACATCATATCTTTGGCAGCTTCTCCAATTTTGAACATATCTCTCATGGAAATACCAAGTGGATTTGTATAGCTATCCATATAAGCTTTATCATCTCCATCTTCGTATTCTTCCTCGTCATCCTCTTCTTCATCATATTCATATTCAGAAGCAATATCTTGAATTTCTTCTAATGCGCCTTCTAGATATTCATTTCTCCTTTCAAGATAATCATTTCTTTCTCTAAGAGCGATAACTTCTTCTGTTAATTCCTTATTTTGTTCTTCTAAATCATTACAATACTTTTCAAATACTTCCATTAATTTTGGTTCTAACATATTTCTTCCTCCTTGTTTTTCCCATAAAAAAAAGACACACTCAATGTGCGTCTCATACTCGTTTATAGGTACATATATAGTATATCATATTTTATCATCAATTTGAGGAATAATTTCAACCCAAATCCTAGAAAAACTCATCCAACTCTTCCCCATTGATAGCAACAATATCCTTGAGATTCAGCTTTGTCTTGACTATCTGGATAATTCTAGTATCTAGGTTGAGTTTAGAGACTATACCTTCAATCTGATAATATTTACCTCTATCAAAATACACAACAGATACCATCATTCCCTTTTTGACCTGATGAATCTTTCTATCCAAAATCTCTAATTCATCTTCCATCAAACTTGCCCTTGGTACTTCAACTCTTTCCTGTTCTTTTAATATCTCTCTAAAGCCTTTCAATGCATCAAAAGACTGAAACATCTGCGCTCGATGGGCTCGACTTCTTTTGGCCATCAATATCACACCTCTTTTCTACTTGGCATTATGCCCGCCTATGAGAGTATTTCGTTTTCTCTGGGTTGCCTTGTCATAAAAATTCATTCCTTTTAAGACGGCATTCTTCCCATACTTATTTTGAATGAATACTAAAGTCTGCTGTAATCGTCTTTCTTTGTCTATGTCTTCCATATCAGTAAAAAGATTATATTGCTCAAAGTATTCATCCTTCAGGTTGCCAAAACTAATAGCAATCTGCCTGATGGGATAGTCTTTCACAATGATTTTCTTAAAAAGAAGGATAAACTCTTCCATAAGCAACTTACAGGAATTTGTTGTCACACCAATCTTTCGACTCCCTCTTGATGGCTTGATAACATTCTTGGAATAACCTATAAAGAGTGAAATATGGTTTGTCACAAGATGATTCTCAGTGAGTTGTAGGACATTGACATCGACCATTTCCTTCATGACGAGAAATGCATCATTGGTTTTGTAGTCTTCAAAGAGTATCTGTGAATTGGAAATGCTATTTGCCTTTGGCTTATACGCTTTAATATCCTCTATTGTACAGGGCTCTCTGCCCCAGCTATGGTCAATCAGATATTCAGCATTGACTCCAAAAATCTTATATAGAACCTTTTCATCACAGTGTGCAATACCTGCCATATCATCAATCCCTAGCATGGCCAATCTGTTTGCTGTTCCTGGCCCGACATGCCAAAAATCTGTCAGAGGTTTATGATGCCATAACAATTGTCTGTATAACCCTTCATCCAAGAATCCCATATTATTAGGCGAATGCTTTGCTGTAATATCTAAAGCCACCTTTGCCAAATAAAGATTTGAGCCAATGCCAACCGTTGCAGTGATATTCGTCTCCTTTAAAATATCATCTAAAATCATCTGAGCAATCTGTTTTGCCGTTTTCTTATATAGAGAAATATATGTTGTCACATCTAGAAAAGCTTCATCACATGAGTAGACATGAATATCATCTGCACTGATGTATTTAAGCATAATCCCATAAATCTTCGCTGAATATTCCATATAAAGACTCATTCGAGGAGGTGCAATGATATACTCAATGTCCTTTGGTATCTCATAAATTCTCCCTCGACTTGGAACCCCTAATTTCTTGATTGCAGGTGTTGCCGCCAAGGTAATAGCTCCACCGCCTCTCGATGGGTCAGCTACAACCAAATTAATTTCAAATGGGTCAATTCCTCTTTCTGCACACTCGACTGAGGCATAAAAAGATTTCAAATCAATACATAAATAAATTCTATCCATCACCACTCAACTCCCTTGTATGTCTTTATTATATAGCGAGAAAGTATACATAATCAACATAATTTTGTATACTTTGGATAGTAATTATTGGAAAATGCTTTATTTATCAAGCTTTTTCGTATATAATTTGCTTGAGGTGAAATCATGGAATTAAAGGATATAATCAGAGAATACAAGAACAGGTATCAATTGAATAACGAACAGATTGCAGAAAGATTCCATGTATCTAAGAATACTGTGGCGCGATGGTTAAGAGGAGAAGTGAGAAGTCTACAGGATGAAACAGCTTATAATATTTCTCAGGTGTTAGGTTATGATATCCAGATGTTGTTACAAGGAAAAGCCATCACAATGCATCGACCAATTCTAGGATATGCCAAGGCTGGCTATGACCTATTCCTCGAGGAAAACTTTCTTGGCAATGAAGTCATATCACCAGATGAATATGAAAAAGGCGACTTCTTCTTGAAAGTTGTTGGTGATTCGATGATTAATGATGGGATTGTTGATGGCGGTCTTGTCTATGTCAAGAAAACAGAATGTCTCAACAATGGTGAAATAGGCGTTTTCTCATATGATGAAGAAGTCACTATTAAAAGATTTTTTAAAGAAGATGATGGGTATTTGCTTAAGGCAAGCAATGCCAATTGTCAGGATTTATTCTTTTCTTTTAAAGATGCAAAGGAGAAACACCTGAAAATCATTGGAAAGGTTCTATTTAGCAAGAACTATATGTAGGAGGATGTTGTGATGAGAATCAATCCAGACGATTATAAACCTCATGAGATTTGGCAGATGGTTATGATAGGCAAACCTATCAAAAGATATCCGAATGGATATTTTGATACTGCACTCAAAAATGAAAGATTTAAGGATATTTTTCAATATATCTGCTTTCAGGTCAAAAGCTGGCAAATTGATGAAATTCCCTCTCATATGACTTCTCAATTTCTAAAAGAAAACAAGCTATCTTCCTTATATAATACTGTCTTTCATCATAATATGTTCGAAATGCTTGATACAGCCTTCCCGAATATCTTTCATCCATGGCAACTTCTTTTTGTCCCCAAAGGCTATTGGAATCTTGAAACTGCTAAGGAAGCTACAATCTGGCTGATAGAAGAAAAGCTTCATTGGACAAAAAGTGATATCAAAAATAAGATGACAAAGGAAACCTTCATTGAAAATGGTGTCGGGTGTCTATATATGGAAGAATTCAATGGAAGTATTTATAAAGCATTGTGTAATGCATATGGTCATGATTATATTCAACCATGGGAACTTAAATGCACACCCATATCTTATTGGAATGAAAACACTATCAAGCTTCCACTACAATGGCTTATTGATAAAAAAGGCTATACCAAGGAAACAATTATGAATTTAACTGAAGAAGAAATTATACAATATGGTTTTTATTCAGCTTATGATATGTGTAATCAATCTCTTTTTCAACTTCTAGATAAGACTTTCCCGCATGAATATAAAAAAGTGGGCAATGTTATATACTACATGCCCTTAAATATTAGAAACAAAAGAGAAAATAGTGTTATAATGACAGGAGTCCGTTTTCATTCTCAAAAGAAAGCATGGATTGCTTCAGTCTATAGAAATAATATCAATATACATTTGGGCTACTTCAAAACAAAAGAAGAAGCTATTCAAGCTAGACTTCAGTATGAACATGAAGAATTATATAAATAAAAGAAAAGATGCTATTTTACGTCTTTTTATCTACAATTTCTGAAAGAATTCTCCATTCCATATATACGCCTTATACAACTTGGCGATATCCTTTTCGTCATTTATACTACTTATTCTAGGCCCAAATATCAACATAAATTCTTCATCATCATATATATATCTTTTGAGATTGATAGCTTCAGCAATTTTATTGGCGAGATGCATAGCATTTGTATATTCTTCCTTTTCTGAATCATAGTCGCCATATGATATAACCACCCTTAAAGGACATTGAATATAGGTTAATTTGACTAATTCGTCACTCCAGTCATTCCAAGCATTTTCATGTTCTACAGCCGCCAGAAGTCGCCATTGATGAAAGTTTAATTCCCCATCCTTTTTATAACCTTCAGCCAAACTTTCATAGATACAATTATCAATTCTATAATATTCATTCGCTATATTGGCATTTGGAAAGGTTTCAAGCAAAGCCTTATCAATCAATGACAGCCCTTCATTATTTTTGGTAATGATATGTGTCCATTTCCCTGCGTTATGATAGGCTTCTGTCCCGTTCCCATCGAGAAAATCTTTTATATTTTCTATAAAATGATGGTAAAAAATTATTGATTTCATCATATCTAATGTCTCCTTTTATTTTCTATTATTAATAAAATATATCATATTCTATCAAAAATAAACAGACGCAACATTAAGCGTCTGTTTCACTCTCTTCAGGATTGTACCCATCATAAATCTTCATAATTCTTCCACCAATCTTTTCAGATGACGTCCTTACGTCCTTGAAGTTCTTTTGAAGATTTGAGATGGTATTATCCACCTTATCTAATCGTGTATATAATCTTTCAACATCCTGATACATACCAACAATATCCTTTTCCAGTGCCTTGATATTCCTACTTCTTTTGAAATCCTTTGTCAGATTCACTAGAGTAAAAACTACTCCTATCAAGGTTGTTGGGGATGTTATCAAAATATGTTTTTTATGTGCTTCTTCTATCAATTCACTATGATTGCCACAGACATACATATAGATTGCTTCAGATGGTATAAACATCACAGCATTTTCTACAGTTTGAGAATTGATATATTTCTTAGCAATGTCATTGATGTGTTTTTTGATATTCTGTTTGAATAGACTCTCATATTTACTCATTTCTACATCAGACAAATCTTTATTGAGTAGATTTTGATAGTTTTCTAATGGGAATTTCGAGTCTATAATCATGACTTTGTCAGTTCCTGGTAAATGCAGTGCAACATCACCAATATATCCGTTTTTAAGTGTGTATTGTGTCTCGAAAATCTCCTGGTTATCTCCAGCATAGACACTTAACAGATTATTGAGCTGGTATTCTCCCCAGTTCCCTCGAGATTTCTTATTGACCATAATATCATTAAGAGCATTGACTCTTCCAGCAATATCGTTGACTTTCTCAGTTGACGAAGTAGATTCCTTCATTAAACTCAGTACATTCTCATTCATGTTTCTTAAACGCTCTGCCATTTTCTCCTCATTTTTCATGGAATCAAGAGATTGCTGATTAAGGGTTGAGATAGATTGTTGCTGAGAATTGAGAAGGGATTGTAGTTGTACCATACCTTCATTATTTTTGTGTTCAGATAATAACTTATTTGTTGCCTGCAACTTCAAATATAACATCACAACTACAAACAAAATAACAATAAGAGCAATTATGTATATAATGTCCAATCTTATACCTCCTTTTCATGTTCTATAAAATTATATCATTATAATTAGTTTCATTCTACTTCATAAGTGACTTTAATTCATCAATCTGCTCGTACAATTCATCAATTCTTTCCTGTACAAATTGATTGTATGTCTGGATACACTCCTGTTCATTGTCATAGATGTGTGTAATATTTACACCTCTTGATTTACTGTTAACGAGCTGACCTCGTTTCCCATAAGGTACAAATTGATAGTAGTAATCACCTTTCTTTTTAATTTGTCCCTTCACCGGAGGACAATGAAATCTTCTGTTTTTGTTTTTGCTGTCTGATTTGTGGAAAGTCATTCCCCATACATCAGATTTTTTTTGATATATTTCTTCAAATTTTTCATAATCATTAATTAACATACTATTTCCTCCTAATATCTATCCTCATAATGGTATCCTCTATAAGGATATCCATTTTCATTTTCACTAGCTATTTCCATTAATAATTCTCCTGTTATCTTCATTAACTGATTCAAAGACATGCCTAAAGGACACTCATGTCCGTATAAATTTTGTAATCTATCTTTTAAGACATTTGTATCGGTATGTCTGAGATTTTCTTTCATTTCTTTTTTCATAATACACTCTTCCTTTGTGAACTACTCGGCATTGAAATAACGAGCTTCTCGGTCGAGTGCTCCAACGAACACAGCATACCCGAGCTTTGAGTTTTCTATATAAATAGTCGCACTCTCCTGTTGTCCCATCAGTACGGCGATTATATATTTTTATGCCATCATCTGCATTCCAGCATTCAATATATTGATGGCAGCATTGACATCTCTGTTGTGATGTGTATGACAGTCTGGGCATGTCCATTCCCTGACAGACAGGTCTTTTGTAATATCATGAACTGTCCCGCACACATGACATGTCTGGCTACTTGGATACCATTT
>NZ_NFLD01000070.1:0-2768 GCF_002160725.1 Massilimicrobiota sp. An142
AGGGAATAGAATGACTATTCCCTCACATGGACTGGCAGCGTGCTATTTTCGCAGTTGCCTACTATCTTCGCCGCTGTGATGCTTAACTTCTGTGTTCGGCATGGGTACAGGTGTTTCCATCACGCCTTCACCACCAGATCCCTTCGAGCACGAACGCTCAAAACTGAACAGCCTCTCTCTTCCACTTCGGCTAAGCCCTCGGTCTATTAGTATCATTCAGCTCAGCATGTCACCATGCTTGCACCCATGACCTATCTACCTCCTCGTCTTGGAGGAACCTTACTTCCGAAGAATGGGAAGTCTCATCTTGGAGGGGGCTTCACGCTTAGATGCCTTCAGCGTTTATCCCTTCCGGACTTGGCTACCCAGCTGTGCCACTGGCGTGACAACTGGTGCACCATCGGTCCGTCCACCCCGGTCCTCTCGTACTGAGGGCAGCTCTCCTCAAACTTCCTGCGCCCACGACAGATAGGGACCGAACTGTCTCACGACGTTCTGAACCCAGCTCGCGTACCGCTTTAATGGGCGAACAGCCCAACCCTTGGAACCGACTTCAGCTCCAGGATGCGATGAGCCGACATCGAGGTGCCAAACCTCCCCGTCGATGTGAACTCTTGGGGGAGATCAGCCTGTTATCCCCAGGGTAGCTTTTATCCGTTGAGCGACGGCCCTTCCATTCGGTGCCGCCGGATCACTAAGCCCGACTTTCGTCCCTGCTCGACTTGTCTGTCTCGCAGTCAAACACCCTTTTGCCTTTGCACTCTGCGCATGGTTTCCATCCATGCTGAGGGTATCTTTGGGCGCCTCCGTTACTCTTTGGGAGGCGACCGCCCCAGTCAAACTGCCCACCTGACACTGTCCCGTCGACAGCTCCATGTCGTCCGGTTAGAACTCCAATGCATCAAGGGTAGTATCCCAACGTCGGCTCCTCGAATACTGGCGTATCCGTATCCTTGCCTCCTACCTATCCTGTACATCATGCATCAGAGTCCAATATCAAGCTACAGTAAAGCTCCATGGGGTCTTCCCGTCTAGTCGCGGGTAACCTGCATCTTCACAGGTACTAAGACTTCACCGAGTCTACAGCCGAGACAGCGCCCAAATCGTTACGCCTTTCGTGCGGGTCAGAACTTACCTGACAAGGAATTTCGCTACCTTAGGACCGTTATAGTTACGGCCGCCGTTTACTGGGGCTTCGGTTCATGGCTTCGCTTTCGCTGACCACTCCCCTTAACCTTCCAGCACCGGGCAGGCGTCACCCCCTATACTTCGACTTGCGTCTTCGCAGAGAGCTGTGTTTTTGGTAAACAGTCGCTTGGGCCGTTTCACTGCGGCTCAGCTTCCACTGAGCACTCCTTCTCCCTAAGTTACGGAGTCATTTTGCAGAGTTCCTTAGCTATAGTTCTCTCGCTCACCTTAGGATTCTCTCCTCACCCATGTGTGTCCATTTTCGGTACGGGCTGTCTGCAGTTTTGCTAGAAGCTTTTCTTGGAAGCCGGCTTTGGCCTCTTCTGTACTTATCGCAATGTTCCATCCGCGTCACGCCTTCGGGTTATGCCATCCGGATTTGCCTGGATGACCCCTACCTCGCTTGCTCCAGCTCTTCCAGCCGCTGGTTGGCCTAGCCGTCTCCGTCACTCCTTCACCCACAGCCAGGTACGGGAATCTCTACCCGTTGTCCATCGGCTACGCCTCTCGGCCTCGCCTTAGGTCCCGACTTACCCAGAGCGGACGAACCTTCCTCTGGAAACCTTGGGTCTTCGGTGCGTGGGATTCTCACCCACGTGCCGCTACTCACACCGGCATTCTCTCTTCCACACGCTCCAGATGTCCTTTCGATCATCCTTCCTCGCTGTCTGGAACGCTCCCCTACCACTTACTTTCGTAAATCCATAGCTTCGGTATCATGCTTAGCCCCGGTAAATTTTCGGCGCAGAGTCATTCGACCAGTGAGCTGTTACGCACTCTTTGAAGGATGGCTGCTTCTGAGCCAACCTCCTGGTTGTCTGTACATCTCCACATCCTTTTCCACTTAGCATGTATTTGGGGACCTTAGCTGATGGTCTGGGCTGTTTCCCTCTTGACCATGGACCTTATCACCCATGGTCTGACTGCCGCTCATCGTCTCCATGACATTCGGAGTTTGATTATGCTCAGTACCTCGGGATGAGGCCATCACATATTCAGTGCTCTACCTTCATGGCACTTCCTGCGACGCTAGCCCTAAAGCTATTTCGGGGAGAACCAGCTATCTCCGGGTTCGTTTGGAATTTCACCCCTAGCCACAATTCATCCGCCAACGTTTCAACGGGGGTCGGTTCGGTCCTCCATCGGGTCTTACCCCGACTTCAACCTGATCATGGCTAGATCACCCGGTTTCGGGTCTATGACATGCAACTTTCGCCCTCTTAAGACTCGCTTTCGCTTCGGCTCCGCATCTCCTGCTTAACCTCGCTCCATATCATAACTCGCCGGCTCATTCTACAAAAGGCACGCCATCACCCTTTAACGGGCTCTGACTTCTTGTAAGCATATGGTTTCAGGTTCTATTTCACTCCCCTCCCGGGGTTCTTTTCACCTTTCCCTCACGGTACTGGTTCACTATCGCTCACCAGGGAGTATTTAGCCTTTCGAGATGGTCCTCGATCCTTCCGTCAGGATTCCTCGTGCCCCGACGTACTCAGGGTCTGCCTCGCCCTGCTTCACGACTTCGGATACGGGAGTTTCACCCTCTTCGCTGCGCCTTCCCCTGCGCTTCTCCTGTCATG
>NZ_NFLD01000071.1:0-2196 GCF_002160725.1 Massilimicrobiota sp. An142
AACACAAATCGTATTCACATTTCAAAGATCTTACATATTGATTAGCTAGCATAATCAAATCATTTAACATTTTCAAACTTTTTCATCAAATGACTTGATTTTTATATAGTTAGCTCCTTTATTCAATATATTTTGTATCATTTATTATATCATATGTTTTTAATTGATTCATTTCTTGTAAATCGAATATTTTCATTTTTTATAATAGACTTCCTGAAACGATAACAGACTTCAAGGGTTGCACACAAATTTTATGACCTATTTTTTTAACTGATTTCGTAAAACTTTCTGAGAACTATAAAAACTCAAAAAGTCTTGAATTTTTCAGCAGAATTTGGGATACCGATTCAATCGAAGAAGCTTGTAAATAATTAAGCAAACCATAAAAATAAAGTCATGATGAAAGTCATGGCTTCTTATTTGTATAAGAAAAGGTATAGGCCCGCATCTATCTGCACATCCAACCTCAAGTGGTCAGAAACCCATATCCAATTAGAGAAATCTAGTTTTATAAAACCTCTTTCAATTTTTCTATACGTTGAATCAATCCATAATACAATGCTTCTATCTTATCTTCTCCCATTGCAGTTAAATAATCATATCTATACAGCATATTTCTCCACTTAATAGCAACTTCATATAACTCATCATAGTTAATTTCAATATTCTGGTTTTGAGAAACAGTATTCAAAATATAATCAAAATCTATACCCTTTTGATTGAAGAACGTACCAGAAGCCGTATGAAAATTGTATTCATAAATTTTGCTTTGAGAATACATTGCCTGCCCACTATCAAATATAGGAGCTATATCTAACCACTGCAAGCTATTCACATCTCTTACTACACCAAAATTTCCTAAATGTCTATCTTTATTAACTATTAAATAATCTAAAATAAACATTTTAAGAAGTTTTTCTTTTACATTTTTGATTCCTTTTTCTTCCAATATTTTAATATAATATTTATAAACACTTGTACTTCTTTCGGCATTTAAATCTACATTTTCGAATCTAAGAATGGAGAAAGAAGATATATATTCTGTATTAATATCAATAAAGCATTCACATTTTGACATTATTTTATGACCTATTTGATCGATAGTGTAATCAACATGATCTAAGTTTATAACTTTACAAATATCACTTGCAAGAACTTCACAAAACGGCTCTAAGTCCATTTGTCTTAAAGAACTTTTTAATAAATATCTTTTCTTATCAGATTCAACAACCCACGCTTTCTTCAACATTCCATCAGATGTATTGTTAGGCGTATATAAATTGATATTATCTTTAATTAATATTTTATTTTCAAAACTTGCATCAATAAAATCCTGACTATTAAAATCATTCATAAAGAAATTAATATCATGCCAGTCCATTTGTTTTTCGACTGGATTTAACCAATATTGATCACTCAAAGATAATCCAAATGCTTTATTTAATAAAATGTCCTTATTTTTTATACCAACATTATCTAAGAAATCATCTAATCCTTCTCTCCATGAAGGAATGCCACGACCTCTAAACCATGAAGTAATACAATTAACATTAAGTTGTTTTTCTTTAAAACATTCTAAAGGTGCATAATCAGGATTATATATTTCAACAATATCTACAACAGTATTATTTTCATTATTTAATGTAATTTTAGAAATTTTTGTCGTCTTGTTCATTAAATAATATTCTGTAATTCCATTAGTGAAAGGATTACTAATAAAGTATTCATCATCTGGAAAACGATTATAATGCTTGCCATAATGTTCCATTTCATAATCTGTACAAAACTTTTCAGCCACAAAAAAATCAACTGTCCTATTAAGATAAGGTTGTTTATAACCTTTTATTTTTTGCTTGTATATTCTTTGCGCTGACTTTTCTATTCTTGATTTATTTTTCTTTAAATATTCTATTTTTTTATTGAAAAGAGATATTAAATTTTCCGATATGACAGTAAAGTCAAATGACAACAATTCATTATAAGGGACCGGAAACATATTAGATAACATACATTTACCAAGACTTTTTTTATTATCAGAAGATGTCATCCTTAATACGAAAGGAGTAGATTTTTTAATTGATTATTCGCATGTAAAAGCACTGGTAGTCGCAGACATCTGCACCACCTCAATCGCATAAAGTGCACCACTTATATTTATACACAATTATAGTCAATCATGTCCAAACATGATTGACC
>NZ_NFLD01000072.1:0-2196 GCF_002160725.1 Massilimicrobiota sp. An142
ACAATTTCATGTCTTCTTGACTCTTTCTTTTTTCCTATCTTTATTGACGTGTTTACTGTTCAGTTTTCAATGTCCCTGCGCCCTCTCGTCGAGTGCTCATCTATAATACCATCTATCCTCTACCTTTGCAAGTCTTTTTTTTACTTTTTTTCGTTTTTTTATTTAACCCTCTTTTTTCTCTCTTTATCACATCCTTAATTATATAATGTCATTTCTCTTTTTTCTTTAAAGAATGCAAACTCGGTCCATCAATTAAATGACCATAAGCATCATAAGTTGACTGATGACACGGACACAACCATATCTTATCTTTTTGATCAAATTCTATAATACATTTTAAATGCGGACAATATGGAGAAAATACATGACATTTTCCATTGTCATCTTTATAGACTGCTTTGAGTTTCCCATTTTCACGAACAATAGCACCTTCACCATTTTGTATTTGATTCACTTTCTTACAATGAAACCTTGGATATATAAAACCCTTATAATATGAATTCATGATTTTCTTTTGATATTCCTTAGCAAAAGATAGTGAAAAATATTGACAGCTATATAAACTTTTATAGGGATTCTCTTGCTGTAAAATTAAATCTTTAATTAATTTGGCCGCTACCTGAGATAATGTCATGCCCCATTTTTGAAAACCATAAATTACATATTCCTGACTTCCCGGTTTTATCTCACCAATATAAGGTACTCCACGTAATGGCACACTATCTAATGCATACCATTCTTGACTCGCCATATCAATATATATTCCCTTATCCTGTACCGGTCTATAACTATCAGTATGATCTATACATAGTAAACTTTGATTCTCTTCTTTATTTCGCAAATCAACATTCTCTTTTGTCTGAAACAACTTTGCAAAATAAATCCCTTTTTTAATAAAAGGATACCTTGTCGCATGAATAACATAACGACTTCGAATCTTATGATGATTGACTTTTAAAATAAAACCATCTTTTTTGCGTTCAATACTTTCAACCATACTCTTTTCATAAAAAACAATACCATCTTTTTGACACTTATCAATTAACCCATACATATATTTCAAAGGATGAAAAACCGCTTGATGTTTTAAGCCAACTGATGCTAAATGTTGTGAATCTTTGATAACTTCTACATGAAAAGATTTTAATATGTACTCAAGCTCCTGAATCATAGAAACATATTGAGGATCATCAGTATATACATACGCATCGTTTTCCTGAAAATCACATGCAATATCTTCCTTACGAATAATATCTTTAATTGTATTCAACGCTTCCTCTTGCGAACGAAAATACAGATGTGCATAATGTATATTATAATGTTTTTTAAGAAGTGGATAGATTTTCCCATGTAAAACCGTTAGTTTTGCAGTCGTATGTCCACTCGTATGACTTGCAATCTGATCTTTATCTACAACAATAACACGATAGGGTAAATCTTTTAATTGATAAGCCAGTGAAACCCCAGCCATTCCTGCCCCAATAATAACAATATCTGTATCCATATCATCTTGAATAGATGCACAT
This sequence comes from Massilimicrobiota sp. An142, assembly GCF_002160725.1. NCBI lineage: Bacteria > Bacillati > Bacillota > Erysipelotrichia > Erysipelotrichales > Erysipelotrichaceae > Massiliimicrobium > Massilimicrobiota sp. An142. The sequence goes on from NZ_NFLD01000072.1 coordinate 1,527, forward strand.
CTTTGAATAGATGAAGTTTTCTGCCAATAAGATTGATTCATAGTTATATCACCATGTGATATTCTTTCCAAAAATAATCAGTTTAAACAAAAAAAGAACTAAGATTCAGTCAATGTCGTCAATTTAACGACAAATTTAAATTAGAAATCTGACATATTCAGATTTCTTTTTTTGTTTATTAAGATTCATAAGTAATTATAGAAGTGATATATCATATTTAGTGAAATCTCAACGATTTAATGATATAATTGTAGTATAGAAAAGGAGTGGTTTTATGTTTGTGAAGGTTGTTCAAAATAATAGAGGCAAAAAAGGCACTTATTTCTGCTCTCTTGTTGAGTCTTATCGTGATGGTGATAAAATCAAGCACCGCACTATTCGTAGTTTTGGTCTTCTTACTGAAGAACAGGTTCCCTATCTTAAAGCCATGTATGCTAAAAAGAAACCTAGACTTGTGTATGATGATGAAGAATAATGTCTATCTATTTTACATTTGAATATTTTGATGCTCTTTTGTCTCATCCTGATATTTTTGAGATTGCTAGAAAAGTTCCCAGATATTTTACAAGAGATTCAAAATTGGGACTTACAGGACTGCTCAAGTTTCTCATATCTAGACAAGGTTACACAGTTGCCAATGAAATCAATCATTACTATTCATCTTTTGGGT
>NZ_NFLD01000073.1:0-2141 GCF_002160725.1 Massilimicrobiota sp. An142
AAGAAATGAAGGATAAGGAATTATCAAAGCATAAATAGTGAAAAGATGACTTCGGTCATCTTTTTTTATGGATATCTGTGTAAAATATGATAAAGAAATGATTTGTTATTACTGTAAAACCTGTCTTTGGCAGTTTTAAATAAAAAAATGGTGCTAATTTGATATTTCTATCGAGTTAGCATCATTTTTATTTGCCTGGCTGTCAGATAATAATTGGTTATTGGTTGATTTAATATGCCTGCAAGATCTCTTATGAATGGAGTGGATCTTGTTATGTTTATATAGCGGTTATTGTTGATTTCCACAATCCTAAATGACTTGATGAATTCACATATTTCGCTTGTTGAGTATTTATTGTCAAGCACCTTGAACTGGAATATCCTTAGAAGCAGCACTGCTGCATAGCAGATTAGAAAATGACCCTTGATGCTGTTTTCCTTTTGCAGATATACCGGTCTGGCATCAAGCTCACTTTTCATCACTCTGAATGATTCCTCGATTCTCCACAGATTGTGATAGGTCTCATATATTTTTTGATCATCCATGTCATATTCCGACGTTACAATAAGATTATAGCCTGCAACAGCCATGTCCTTCTCTATGGCCTCTTCATTCAACATGACTTCTGCCTTGCTTCCATCCTTTCCTTTAAAGGTCACATATTTTGCACTTTCTCCATATTCTTCCTTTTTTGCCTGGGATGCCTTCATCTTTCTTGCTTTTTCCACCATTTTGTTGATTTCAAATACCCTTTTCTTATGCAGCTTCGGATTGTATGTTGCCACTCTTTTTTCCTTGACCTTCTTTATGAATTCTCTTCCATCATCATCGGTATAGGAATATGTATATTCTTCAATGCACGATTTGTGCTTGAATAGTAAATTGCCATCTTTGTCCTTGACTTCCTTATAGTCATTATCCAAAAGCACCCATGTCCTTTCAACCTCTGGAAGTTTCTTGACTGACTTTGAAAAGATATATCCATCTCTGCAGTTGATGGAATCTATGATGTTTCTTGCGCTATTCAGGCCCTTATCCGCAACCCTTATTGTTCTTCCCTTGATATTGTTTCTTTTCTTCAGGCCATTTATGATATTTCTGAAGACAGGCTGTTCTGATTCATTGCCTGGATACATCTCCATGCCAACAGGAATCATGTTGGCATCCAGAAGTAAACCCAGCCCAACAATCGGATCTTTTCTGTTCTCCTTGCTTGGACCCTTTCTCTGAAATGAATTTTCCCTGTCGATTTCAAAATAGAAGTTGGTACAGTCAAAATAGCTGTGGGATGTATCGATGCCATAGTTCTCATCAGTAGCTACAGTCAGTATTTCAACGATTTTCTGATACTCTTCACCTAGAAATTCAACGGCATCAAGCAGCTGGTAATAGCTGTCCTGAGGGGCAGAGAACATGGAAGGCAAGATATCATGGAATGTCCTGTGCTTTGATAAAGGAGCGACAAGTCTTGCATAGACAAGGGAGGTAAAGAGATCATGGACATTGAAATGAAAATGTCTGTTTGACTGAAGATAATCAAAATGTTCCCTTACATCAAGATTATTCATAATGCTGGCCAAGGGAAAGTATCCAAGGAGCTTTTCAGGAGAGACTTCACCGATAAGACGATCGTTGATCTTCTTGTTGGCATTATCAGCCTTTCTCTGGGCATTAAGACGATCGACTTCCTTTTGAAAGTAAGCGATGGGATCATCGATGCCACTGTCGATGAGCTTCTGAATATTGCCTAAAGAGCGATAGCTGCGATGCTTTGTACCCTTAGTTTCAGGGGAATAGAAGCTTTCGTATATAGAGAGATAGGTACGAGACTGCTGTTTTGTAACCTTAAGAAAGTAAGCCATAAGAACACCTCCAATATATAACACCATTACACCACTATTATAACACAAAAGAAAAAATAATAAAATAATTTTTAAATAAAAAAAGCCCATAAAATGGACTTAATTTAAATTTTTCAAAAAAGATTACAAAAGAAACATGGTGCTAACTGCCAAAGACGGGCATTCATAAACACTGTCTTTCCAGGTAATACCAAGATCTATTAAATCTTGTACCTTGCTTTTAGTACGTGTATAGATTGTTACATCATATCCAGCGCTAGTAAGATGTTGAACCATAGG
>NZ_NFLD01000074.1:0-1825 GCF_002160725.1 Massilimicrobiota sp. An142
ATCCTATCACCAATCATGATGAGATCAGCATTTATGAGATTAAATGTACATTTAGAACATTGTAGACGTCATCCAATTGATATCAGACGTTATTATAAAGCTTTAGATTATTAATGAAAGAGTTAGATTTTTATCTTCTCTAAAATGAAAGGTAATATTATGGAAGTATCAGCAATGAATTGTCATCATAGATTTTATACATTAGAAGATTTTTTTAAAAGTGCACATGAAAATGGTTTTAGAAATGTAGAATTATGGAGTGGACCAATGCATTTTTATTTAGATTATCAACAATATGATGATATTCAAATCTTAAAAGAATTAGAAAAAAAATATGATATTAAAATTATTGGTGTTTGTCCTGAACAAACAAACCCTAAACCAAATAATATGGCAGCAAAACATGAAGATGAACAAAAAAGAGTCTATCATTATTTTAAAAATGCTATAGATATTGCACATTTTCTCAATGCCCATCAAGTAGTTGTCACAAGTGGATGGGCATATTTATCAGAAAATCTTGAAGAAGCAAGAACAAGAAGTGCTCAGATGATGAGAAAACTTGCAGAATATGCACAAATTCAAGGAATACCTCTTGCGATAGAAGCATTACAACCAAGAGAATCTTTACTTGTAAACACAATTTCTGATTTGAAAGATTATTTAGAATTAGTTAATCATGAAAATTTAAAAATATGTTTAGATTTAGGTGCTATGGCAAAAGCTAACGAGACAATCAAAGACTATTTTGAAACCTTTGGATCTAGAATTATTCATTGTCATTTTGTGGATGGAAATCCAGTAGGACATATGGCATGGGGTGATGGAAATAGAAATATGTGTGAAGATTTAGATATCCTTCATCAATATGATTATCAAGGCTATCTTTCTTTTGAAATTGTTAATCAGATGTATTATCAACAACCTCATTTAGCAGATCAAAAATGCATAGAATTATTCAATCAATGGAGACCAAAATGAAATCAATCAGTCAAAAAATTGATTATATCAGAGATGAAAACGATAGTTTTCAAACTTATTTAGATAAAGCTATCCAATATCAATTTCGTTGCATATTTGCAAGGAATAAAGAAGAATATGATTATGCTAAAGATTATTTAAAAAATAAAGATTGTATTATTGCTGGAGCTATAGATTTTCCTGAAGGAAAAATGACTTTGAATGAGAAATTAGAAATGTTTAAGACATATGCATCTTATGGTTTTCAAGAAATTGATTACGTTTTAAATCAAGATCATGTTGAAAAAGGTGATCTTGACAAAATTGAAGAAGAAATGAGTACAATTCATCAATTTTGTATAAAACATAATATACAAGAAAAAGTGATTGTTGAAATGTGTAAATTAGACGGTCGAGAAGAAATAAAGGAAGAGATATGTAAAATAGCCAAAAGAGTGAAGCCGGCTTTTTTAAAAACATCAACAGGAAGAAGTTTTAAAGGTGCTGATTTAAATGATGTTATATTAATGAAAAATATATTAAAAGATGAAGTCAAAATCAAAGCATCTGGAGGTATCCGTCATTTACAACAGGCACAAAAATTTTTTGAAGCAGGAGCAAGTGTCATTGGTGCAACTAGTGCCATTCAAATTATAAAAGGAGGGACAAAAATGTTAAATTTCGATGAAAATAGAGTAAGAACAGAACATCAAAATGGAGTTAATTTAATTCCAGAAGTAGAAAAAATTGTAGATAAGATCTGTGAAGATGGTTATTCTAATATCTTCCTATTTGGTATTGGAGGGACATTATTGTATGCTGGACAAATCATGCATACGGCTAAACAATTAGGGTGTAATCTTCC
>NZ_NFLD01000075.1:0-1761 GCF_002160725.1 Massilimicrobiota sp. An142
AGACTTTTACCCATATTCCTCAGTTCATTATACTTTTCTAATAGCTCAGGCATTCTAATGTAAAATATTTTATATTTTTGTTTTGCCGCTTCATTTGCTAATGCACATGAGAGCCATGTCTTTCCCTAATGTAAAGCTTTACATTAGGGAAAGACATATTACATTTCGGCATTAGGAAATGAAGCATGTAAAAAGGCAATAAATGTAAAATATATAAGATTGCCTGATTTATTGTATGATTTAGATCAAGCAAGAGCTAAAGAAAATTATAAAAAGAAATTAAGAGCACTATCAAGGATAGAATTACTCATTATTGATGAATTTCTATTAACACCGACGACTTCAGAACAGCAATCAGATATCTTAGAATTATTAGAATTGAGATATAATACTCATTCAACAATATTTGCTTCACAATTTATTCCACAAGGATGGCATGAAAACTTAGGAAGCAGTGCAATAGCAGATGCAATATTAGATAGAATAACAGCAAATTCATATTTCATTCATATTAAAGGAAGTAAATCAATGAGGGTAAGAGAATTTGAATAAAAAATAAGGGAAGAATGTTCAAAAAATACTAAAGAACAAACTTCCTTTTTTTGATGAAGATATAGTGTCGTCAATTTGATTAACACACTGTCGTCACTGTATTAACACGGTGTCGTCAAAGAGATGAAATATTCAAATAAAGGTTGATTTTAATAATTTTATATATTTTATTAGAAATTATATTGCTTATTCTAATTTTTGTTATAATAAAAATACTTTACACTAGAAAAGAAAATAGATTTTTTCTAGTATCATAAATGCACTATTGTCATTGTGGGTTCTTTTGTTGGTTATAGAGTCTTTTGTATGTAATCAAACAGGTTGTCTTGAAAATTGGATAATTTTACATTGATTGCTATATATACTTGTACACAATTGGAGGCTATCATATTATTTGCTATCTATTGGTTTGTAATATGTGTCAAAAGGAAATAAATTGTTAACGTATATTTTAGAACTTATTGAATACCTTTGATCCTTTTGAAGACAAAAATTTCTCATAAATTATATAAAAAATAGTAACAATAGCTCATTGTTGAGTATATGTTACTATTTTTATTTCTTATAAGTAATATAGAATTGATATCATTTGAGAGTCTTGTGATTTCCTGGACATCTGCTATAATACTATGTATGCAATGAATGAGGGGGGATATATTGAAAATTCAAGAAGTATTATTATTTATATTCTATTTAGTGTTAATTTTTTATGTTATTGCTCTTGGTTTGAATTATATAGTGCCAAAAGATGTTATTACGCTTTTACAAATGAATATGGCATTGACAATTACTTCATTTTTAGGTCTTGTTTTTATTATTTTTACAAAGAAATAAAGATTTTAAATTTACATATGGTGCAAGTGATGAGAATTGAACTCATTCAATCAGTTTGAAAGTTTGAGGTTTTATCATTGAACTACAGCTGCATACTCTATAGCTATTGATAAAAGTATATCAATGTATAAAGGTTAATAAAAAATACTGTGTTTAAGCCGTTTTAAAAGTATATCTCGGTATCATTTTTTATACTGAGGTATACTTTTTATATTTTTGGTGTTATTTTGGTGGGAATATCATTTATGCCCATTAATGAATATTTCACTTTAAAAATCGAATAGTATTACTTGTTTGATGTCGTCATCACACCTGTGTGATGACGATTTTTCTTTTATTTTTGTTTTTCTTTGTAAGCACTAAATAATAAAGTCT
>NZ_NFLD01000076.1:0-1703 GCF_002160725.1 Massilimicrobiota sp. An142
AAAAAAACGAAAAAAAGTAAAAAAAAGACTTGCAAAGGTAGAGGATAGATGGTATTATAGATGAGCACTCGACGAGAGGGCACAGGGACATTGAAAACTGAACAGTAAACACGTCAATAAAGATAGAAAAAAAGAAAGAGTCAAGAAGACATGAAATTGTCTGAAGATAGAAAAGGACAATGGAGAGTTTGATCCTGGCTCAGGATGAACGCTGGCGGCGTGCCTAATACATGCAAGTCGGACGCAATGCTTCGGCATTGAGTGGCGAACGGGTGAGTAATACATAAGCAACCTGCCCCTGTGAGGGGGATAACTGCTGGAAACGGCAGCTAAGACCGCATAGGCATACATGACGCATGTCGAGTATGTTAAATATCCTACGGGATAGCACAGGGATGGGCTTATGACGCATTAGCTAGCTGGTGAGGTAGAGGCTCACCAGGGCGACGATGCGTAGCCGGCCTGAGAGGGTGGACGGCCACACTGGGACTGAGACACGGCCCAGACTCCTACGGGAGGCAGCAGTAGGGAATTTTCGGCAATGGGCGAAAGCCTGACCGAGCAACGCCGCGTGAAGGAAGAAGTCATTCGTGATGTAAACTTCTGTTATAAAGGAAGAACGGCGCCTGTAGGGAATGACAGGCGAGTGACGGTACTTTATGAGGAAGCCACGGCTAACTACGTGCCAGCAGCCGCGGTAATACGTAGGTGGCGAGCGTTATCCGGAATCATTGGGCGTAAAGAGGGAGCAGGCGGCAGTGCAGGTCTGCGGTGAAAGCCCGAAGCTAAACTTCGGTAAGCCGTGGAAACCGCACAGCTAGAGAGCATCAGAGGATCGCGGAATTCCATGTGTAGCGGTGAAATGCGTAGATATATGGAGGAACACCAGTGGCGAAGGCGGCGGTCTGGGGTGCAGCTGACGCTCAGTCCCGAAAGCGTGGGGAGCAAATAGGATTAGATACCCTAGTAGTCCACGCCGTAAACGATGAGTGCTAAGTGTTGGGGGTCAGACCTCAGTGCTGCAGTTAACGCAATAAGCACTCCGCCTGAGTAGTACGTTCGCAAGAATGAAACTCAAAGGAATTGACGGGGGCCCGCACAAGCGGTGGAGCATGTGGTTTAATTCGAAGCAACGCGAAGAACCTTACCAGGTCTTGACATGGAGATAAAGGCTCTGGAGACAGAGAGATAGCTATATCTCACACAGGTGGTGCATGGTTGTCGTCAGCTCGTGTCGTGAGATGTTGGGTTAAGTCCCGCAACGAGCGCAACCCCTGTTGCCAGTTGCCAGCATTAGGTTGGGGACTCTGGCGAGACTGCCTCTGCAAGGAGGAGGAAGGCGGGGATGACGTCAAATCATCATGCCCCTTATGACCTGGGCTACACACGTGCTACAATGGACGGATCAGAGGGAGGCGAAGCCGCGAGGTGGAGCGAAACCCAGAAACCCGTTCACAGTTCGGACTGCAGTCTGCAACTCGACTGCACGAAGCTGGAATCGCTAGTAATCGCGAATCAGCATGTCGCGGTGAATACGTTCTCGGGCCTTGTACACACCGCCCGTCACACCATGAGAGTTGGTAACACCCGAAGCCGGTGGCCCAACCGCAAGGAGGGAGCTGTCTAAGGTGGGACTGATGATTGGGGTGAAGTCGTAACAAGGTATCCCTACGGGAACGTGGGGATGGATCACCTCCTTTCTA
>NZ_NFLD01000077.1:0-1599 GCF_002160725.1 Massilimicrobiota sp. An142
ATAAATACAAAGATTAAAAATATAAATCATGACATTTCCAAGATTAAGTTCTACTTATCAATGTTTTTTAAGTAGAACTTAGTCTTAAAAAAAGTAGAATTTACTTTTCAAATTAAATTTTATATATTCTTACTTTATACTAAAATGTAAATTTCAATCATCTTTATAAGATTCATCAGTATCTTCATTTTTTGATATTCTTAAAATATATCCATCTTTTTGATACATTATATTTTCACTACCTATATTAATTATAGTTGAAAAAGAGTATTATTTTCGTATAAATTTATGTTATAATATTATCATTAAGAAAGGAATGATGATATTGAAAAAGAAAACTCTTGCTTGTGCAGCTTTATTATCTGGTGCTATTGTTGGCTTTGTAGGTGTCACTGCAATTGATTTTGCCTGTCATAAAAGCACACCACTTAATAAAATGAAACCAAAAGTTGATCCACGTATTGAAAAATATCTTCCTTGGTTAAAACAACAACATTTTGAAACATGGGAAATGACTTCAAATGATGGTTTAAAACTCAAAGCTAAATTTTTAAAAGCTGATAGAGATACAAATAAAGTATTAATTGCTGTTCATGGTTATCGTTCATATAATTTAAAAGAATATGCCTATTATATTAAATTTTATCATGATCTAGGATTCCATATTTTATTACCAGATAATCGTGCTCATGGAGAAAGCGAAGGAACATATATTGGATTTGGATGGTTAGATCGATTAGATTGTATTCAATGGATTCATCAGGTTAAAGATTATTTTCATAAAGATTTACAAATTGTTTTACATGGTATATCAATGGGAAGTGCCACTGTTCTCATGGCTAGTGGTGAAGAACTTCCTGATGATGTCAAATGTATTATTTCTGATTGTGGATTTACAAGTGTTCTTGATGAATTTAAACATGAACTTCATCAAAGACATATTCCTGCTTCTCTTGTCTTACCAACTGCAACTTTATTAAGTAAAAAACGTGTAGGATATAGCTTCAAAGAAGCTTCAACAATTGAACAAGTTAAAAAATCTAAAACACCAACTTTATTTATACATGGTGATCGTGATAATTTTGTGCCAACCTATATGGTTTATGATCTTTATAATGCATGTAGTGCTGATAAAGATTTATTGATTGTTGAGGGTGCTGGTCATGCGCAAAGCTATTTGGTTGATCCTCAATTATGTGAAAGCACAATTATTGAATTTATGAATAAATACGTTAAAGAGTAAAAAATGACTGATTTTCAGTCATTTCAGGCTGTTGACAAAGTAAAAAAGTCAACAGCTTTTAGTTTTCAAATGAAAGAATATATGGTATTATATCCATTGTCGTGGATGACTTCTTTCCAAGTACGCAAACTTTGAGGCTCCACGACCTTTTTTATCATCATGTCATGAAAATATGATATAATGTAAGTGCGTATTTGGAGGTAAAATATTATGGCAATGACATGTTTAAACAATCGTAAAAATGACAGCTTTATTTTGAGTACTATAGATGAATTAGTACCATCAGATCACAAGGTAAGAGAGCTTGAGGAAGCCATTGACTGGACATTTATTTATCCATTGGTCAGACCGCTCTA
>NZ_NFLD01000078.1:0-1553 GCF_002160725.1 Massilimicrobiota sp. An142
AGGTAATAATTTGTTAGTGGTAATTTTGTCATTTGCTCAAATTCTTTTATGAATTTGCTCGATGCTGTCACGTTAATATATTTACTTTCTCCTTTTACTGCCTTAAAACTTTTTACAAATTTTATGATTTCCTGAGTACTGTATTTGTTATCCAAGACTTTGAACTGGAATATTCTTTCCAGTAACACTGTCAAATAACATATCAAAAAATGTCCTTTTATACTGTTTTCTTTTTGCAGGAATACTGGTCTGGCATCTAAATCGGATTTCATTATTCTAAATGATTCTTCTATTCTCCATAAATTATGATAGGTATTATAGATGTCTATTGATTTCATATCTGTTTCTGATGTAATCAATAGATTATAGCCTGCTAGTTCAAGTTCCTTTTTTATGATGTCCTCATTGATTGTTGCTTTTGCTTTTTCTCCATTTTCATCAGTAAAATTAACGTATTTTCCCAGATCTCCATATTCAGATCTTTTTGCTTGGCTGTAACATAATTTTTTTGCTTTTTCAACTTGTCTATTGATTTCATATCTTTTTTTAGATGCAAGTTTTGGATTATAAGTCACTACTCGTTTCTCAGTAAAATATATTGTCTTCTTTTTTCCGTCAATCTCTATACGATAAGGAAATTTATCAATGCATGACTTATATTTATATAATAATGCACCCTCATCATTTTTTATTTCTTTCCAGTCTTCATTATCTAATAATACCCACTTTTTTTCTTTTTCAGGTAGAGTCTTGACGGATTTAGAAAATAAATAACCATCTCCATTTTCTTTAGAAAAAGCAATGTTTTGAGTACAGTTCAGTCCTTTATCAGCTACATGTATAGTTTTTCCTGCGATTTGATTTTTCTTTTTAAGGCCTTGAATCACGTCCCTTAAAATCGGCTTTTCACTTTCATTGCCAGGAAACAACTTCATGCCAATAGGGATCTGATTGGCATCCAGCAATAGACCCAAACTAACAATAGGATCTTTTCTATTTTCTTTTGAAGGACCTTTACGTCTGAAATCATCTTCTCTGTCAATTTCAAAATAGAAATTAGTACAGTCAAAATAAGTTTTTGAAGTATTGATATTATAGACTTTCTTCATCTGTTCATTAAAAATCTCAATAAACTTGCCATAATCATTGCCCATAAATGCAAGACCGTCTAGAAGCTGGTCATAAGAAAAATGAGCGGTATCTTTCAATTGAGGAAGAACTTCATGAAAAGTTTTATGTTTACTGCAGGGATTCACAAGACGAGCATAGATCAGAGAAGAAAGCAGTTCATACAGATCAAATTCAAAAGAATTGGAAAGATTGAAATAATCAACATATTTTTTAATATTCATTTTATTCATTAAAGAAACAAAAGGAAAATAACCAAGATAAAGTTCAGGGGAAACAGTGGAGATTTTAGGAACACCTTCATTTTTGCGCTGACTGTTCAGTTCATCAACTTCCTTCTGGAAGTGGGCGATAGGATCTTCGATGCCTTTGGCTTTCCATGTTTCAACAGAAGCAAGAGATTTATAGGTACGATGGGCAGCACC
>NZ_NFLD01000079.1:0-1539 GCF_002160725.1 Massilimicrobiota sp. An142
AAAGCATTACCACTTGCTCCTGGTAAAACTTTTATTCCAGCAGCATTGAGGTGATTTTTAGCACCTCCACCAATACCTCCACAAATCACAGTATCAACACCTAATTGTGATAAAACACCTGCTAATGCACTACATCCAGACGTAGAAGTATCAATCATCTGTGATGAATCAATTTTCCCATCTTTAATATCACAAACTAAAAAGCTAGGACAATGTCCAAAATGTTGAAATACTTCTCCTTCAACACATGTTACTGCAATTTTCATTTCTCTTTCTCCTTCACTATACTCTAATTGATAATGACCGCCATCTATTTCCATAGTATGACCTTCAATGATAAATCTGGAAATCTTATTTCTTGCACTATGATATAATGAAACAACACTACTTCTCGATATTTCCATCATTTGAGCACATTCCAATTGGCTATAACTCAAATAATCAATTAATCTTATTGTTTCATATTCCTCTAATGATAAAATAATTTTTAGACAATCTTTTTTTTCACTTGTAAATCTTCTATATTCGGGCATCTTTCCAATTTTCTTTACCCTATTTTGTCTTCCCATGATTATCACCATTCACATTATATAGTTATAATTGACATATGTCAATTATAATACTTTTTTTGAATAAAAAACTTTATAGAAGATTATTAAGACATAAAATACAACCTTTTAATATTATTAGTAAACTTTTTCAAATCAGTAACGACCTTTATTTCTACACATTTGATTTCAATTCCTTTAAATAAAATCACGTTTTAATATATTATGCTGCCACTTTTAAGCATTTACGTTTGTACTTATGGATATATTCTATTTGATTTTCTTAAGCAACTCCATTAGCTATATATTGCATTTTATATAACTTCTTACATACAAATTTAGTTATTTGTTAATTTTATGATAAATCATAATAATATATTTAAACAGAAATTATATCAAAATAAAAAAAGGGGCTGTAACGAAATAACTTTTTAAAGAGTTGATTTTGTTTCAGCTCTTTTCTTTTTCTGTTTTTAGGCAATAAAAAAACATCTTTTCTCTTCTTCTGATTTCAAGATGTAATATTTTTGTTGATTTTTCTTCTGTTTTCCCTGTTTTTGGGCGCAATATCCCTATATCGCTCAAAATTTGTTTTTTTCATGTGCATATCTTTTTAATTGAGAAGCAATTTTTCCTTTTCTTCTTTCTCCTTTTTCAGGCGATATTTATGATATTTCCTTAAATTATAGCCTAGACACACAATGAGAAATTCCATCTTTGCATTTTTCAGTCCTCTTCTCGTGAATCTTGTGAATTTCATGTCCTGCTTGATGACTCCAAATGCCCCTTCAACCTGTATGCTTCTCTGTTTCTTTAATTCTTTTCCAAATTCCGTTGACAGATTTTCATCTACAACTGCATAGAATTCATCTAGCACTGCATCTCTTGTCAGGATTTTCTGATGTTTCTTGTTTTTACAGCATTCATCAATGAATGGACAGCCTTCGCAACCTTCATCACTTGTCATTTTTTGTTTGATTTGCAGATATTC
>NZ_NFLD01000008.1:0-101147 GCF_002160725.1 Massilimicrobiota sp. An142
TACCGACATGCTTTGGTCCCCGTTGGGTTATCCCCGCGAGGTAAGTCGGTTGCTTTACATCGCATTGCAGGAGCGATGATTTCAAAAGAAATATATATTAAGCGCAAGAACGTGCGCACCGAAAGAAGGGAATAAAATTGAAAATCGGAATTGTATGTGCCACTGATGATGAACTTTCTCCGTTTTTAGCTATGATAGATAACTATAATATCACAAAAAAGGCAATGCTTAAATTTTATGAGGGAGAGATTTATGGCATGCAAGTTGTCACCCTATTTTCTGGGGTATGTAAAGTCAATGCTGCTATCGCAACACAAATATTGATTGATCATTTTAATGTAAATATAGTTATAAATGCAGGGACCGCTGGTGGGATGAATCCAAAATTGAAAATATTTGACACTGTTATATCTACCGAAGTCTGTTACCATGATGTTGCACAAGATACTTTAACAGAATTTCATCCATGGCTAAAAACTGTATTTTTTAAAGCAGATCAAGACTTAATAAAAATATCAAAAAGAGCTGTAAAAAACATAGAATCAAAAAACAAAGTATTTTGGGGACGAATTGTGACAGGAGAAGCTTTTATAACAGATATGGGACGTAAAAAAATCAATGATGAATTTGCACCTTTGGCAGTTGATATGGAAACAGCCAGTATCGCTCATGTATGCTATGTAAACAAGATACCATTTCTTTCAATTCGCTGTATTACTGATACTGCTGAACACAAAGGTGTTGAAAATTTTGAAAAAAACAGTATCAAATCTTCTATAATTGCAAAAAATATAACTTTAGCTATATTAAAAGAATATATGAATCAACATAGATGAAGCATAACATTATTAACAACATCTTCATTAAAAATATTATGATTTTAAATATCCACCAACTTCTGGTGGATATTTATTGTATACAAAAAGGAATAGTTTTTGACTATTCCTGTATATCATTTTGATCAAAAACATCATCAATTGGTGCACCAGGAGCAACCATTGGGAAGACTTTATCATCTTCTTCAATCATACATTCAATCACTACTGGTCCCTGACTATCCATTGCTTCCAAAATAGCTGGAGCCACTTCTTCTTTCTTTGTGACTCTTATGGCTTTACATCCAAGTCCCTCTGCTGTTTTACAGAAATCAACTTTATCATCAAGTACAGTTGCTGAATAACGTTTTCCATAAAATAATGTCTGCCATTGACGAACCATTCCTAAAACATGATTATTTAAAATGACTTCAATAATAGGAACTTGATAACGTGAAGCTGTTGCTAATTCATTCATGTTCATTCTAAAGCATCCATCTCCAGCAATATTAAAGACATATTGATCAGGTTTTCCATACTTTACACCAATGGAAGCCCCTAAGCCATAACCCATTGTTCCAAGTCCACCACTGGTAATGAGCTGACTTGGTCTTTTAAAATGGTAATATTGAGCTGCCCACATTTGATTTTGACCTACTTCAGTACAGATAATCGCATTATTATCTGTGAGTGCTTCAATTTGTTCAATAACATATGGTCCTGTTAATTTATCACTATCATAAGATAATGGATATTGTTCTTTTAAAGCTCTAATTTCCTTTAACCACTGTGAATGATTTTGTTGCTTTAATAATAAATTTAATGCATTCAAAACACTTTTTGCATCGCCTACAATTCCTAAATCCACATTGACATTTTTATTAATCTCTGCCTCATCAACATCAATATGAATAATTTTAGCATGTCTCGCAAATTTTTGAGCATTTCCAATCACACGGTCACTAAATCTGACACCTATTGCTACTAATAAATCACAGTTAGAAACACCAAGATTACTTGTTTTTGTTCCATGCATTCCAAGCATTCCTGTATAACGTGGATTGGTTCCATCAAAAGCACCTTTTCCCATCAAAGAATCGGTAACAGGCGCATCAATCTTTTCTACAAACTCACGTAGTTCCTGGGAAGCATTAGATCTGACAACACCTCCTCCAACAAAAACAAATGGCTTTTCACTTTTTTCAATCATTTCAATAGCTTCTTTTAATGTTGATGTTGGATAAGTATAACTACGTCTTTCTATTTTTTCTGGTTTTTGATGATGATATTCACATTTTGCAGCTGTGACATCTTTTGTAATATCCACAAGAACGGGTCCAGGTCTACCTTCTTTGGCAATTTGAAAAGCTTTACGAATTGTTGGTGCTAAACTTTCTACATCTTTGACAATATAATTATGTTTCGTAATAGGCATTGTCACACCTGTAATATCAACTTCCTGAAAACTATCTTTTCCTAACAATGGCACACCTACGTTAGCAGTAATCGCTACTAAAGGGACAGAATCCATATAAGCTGTTGCTATGCCTGTCACAAGATTTGTCGCCCCTGGTCCACTTGTAGCCATACAGACACCTACTTTTCCTGTAGCTCTGGCATAGCCATCAGCGGCATGTGAAGCCCCTTGTTCATGAGAAGTCAAAACATGATTAATTCGATCTCGATAATGATATAAACTGTCATAAACGTTTAAAATTGTTCCTCCAGGATAACCAAAAACAGTATCAACACCCTGTTCTAATAAACATTCAATGACAATATCGGCTCCAGTTAATAACATATACTTCCCCCTATTCCTTGACTTTTAAAACAGCACCAGTGTTTGCAGAAGTCACCATTGACGCATATTTTTTCAAATATCCTTTGACAACTGGTAATTTTGGTTTAAAATTCTTTCTTCTTTCTTCTAATTCTTCATCACTCACTAATAATTCAATACGATGATTGATAATATCAATTTCAATCATATCTCCTTCTTTCACAAGCCCAATTGGTCCTCCAACTGCTGCTTCTGGTGAAACATGACCAATAGATGCTCCACGTGTTGCCCCTGAGAAACGACCATCAGTAATTAAAGCGACATCTTTATCTAATCCCATGCCAGCAATTTCAGATGTTGGCGATAACATTTCACGCATTCCCGGACCACCTTTAGGTCCTTCATAACGAATCACAACAACATCACCAGCAACAATCTTTCCAGCACGAATAGCAGCTATTGCATCTTCTTCACAATCAAAGACTCTTGCTGGTCCTTTATGTTGTAACATTTCTGGTGCCACTGCACTTTGTTTCACAACACAGCTATCAGGTGCTAAGTTTCCTTTTAAAACAGCAATTCCACCTGTCTTCATATATGGATTTTCTACTGGTCGAATGATGTTTGGATCTAAATTAACACATCCTTCAATATTTTCTTTTAATGTTTTTGTTGTACAAGTTAAGACATCTGTGTGTAAAATACCTAATTGATCTAATTCATTCATTACAGCATACACACCACCAGCTTCATTCAAATCTTCCATAAATGTATCCCCTGCAGGTGCTAAATGACATAAGTTTGGTGTATGTTGACTGATTTCATTAGCAATTTCTAAATTTAACTCAACTCCAGCTTCATATGCGATAGCAGGTAAATGTAACATGGAGTTTGTTGAACAACCTAAAGCCATATCAACAGTCAAAGCATTCAAGAAAGCATCTTTTGTCATGATATCTCTTGGTTTGATATCTTTTTTGACTAATTCCATAATTTGCATACCGGCATGTTTAGCTAATCTGATTCTCTCACTATAGACAGCTGGAATTGTTCCATTACCTTTTAATCCCATTCCTAAAACTTCAGTTAAACAGTTCATAGAATTAGCTGTATACATACCTGAACATGAACCACATGTTGGACATGCTTTTTCTTCAAATTCTTTTAATTTTTCAGCAGTGATTTTCCCTGCATTATATTGTCCCACAGCTTCAAATAATGATGATAAACATGTTTGTTTGCCATCTAATCTTCTTCCAGCCAGCATTGGTCCACCACTCACAAAAATTGTTGGCACATTAATTCTTGCGGCTGCCATTAATAAACCAGGAACATTTTTATCACAGTTTGGAATCATTACCAAACCATCAAACTGATGTGCGTTGGCTAAGCATTCAGTACTATCACAAATCAATTCTCTTGTGACTAATGAATATTTCATTCCTGTATGATTCATAGCAATACCATCACAAACAGCAATTGCAGGAATTTCAACAGGTGTTCCACCTGCTAAATAAATTCCTTTTTTCACTGCTTCAGCAATTTTATCTAAATTCATATGACCTGGAACAATTTCATTATAAGAATTTACCACTCCAATGAGTGGTCTATCTAGTTCTTCTTCAGTCATTCCCAAAGCATTAAATAATGAACGATGTGGAGCTCTTTCTACTCCTTTTTTGACTTGATCACTTTTCATGCATTTACCTCCTATAAGTTCTCTACAACATATTGTCCCATTTGACAACATGTCACCTGTTGTTTTCCTTCAGACATAATATCTATTGTACGATAGTTCTTTTCCAAAACTTTTTCTACAGCTTGTTCAATATCATCTGCTTCTTCATCCATATCAAATGAATAGCGAAGCATCATTGCTGCTGAAAGAATTGTTGCGATAGGATTGGCAATATTCTTTCCAGCAATATCTGGTGCACTTCCATGACTTGGTTCATACATACCCAGTTTATCTTCTCTTAATGATGCACTTGATAACATACCAATTGATCCGGTAATCATACTAGCTTCATCACTTAAAATATCTCCAAACATATTTTCAGTCAAAATGACATCAAACTGACGTGGATCTTTGACTAACTGCATTGCACAGTTATCCACAAGCATATGTTCTAATTCCACATCTGGATAATCTTTGGCAACTTCATTGACAACTTTTCGCCATAAACGAGAAGTATCTAAAACATTAGCCTTATCGACACTTGTCACTTTATGACGTCGCTTCATTGCAATATCAAATGCACGTTTAGCAATACGACGAATTTCTGCTTCACTATAAATCAGATTATCATGAGCCACCATCTGTCCATCAATCTCTTTGGTTTCCCTTTCACCAAAATAAAGTCCACCTGTTAACTCACGAACAATGATCATATCAAAACCATCCTGACTTAGTTCTTCTTTTAACGGACAGGCACCTTTTAATTCTTTATATAAATAAGCAGGTCTTAAATTGGCAAACAACCCCAAAGCTTTACGCATCTTTAACAACCCGGCTTCTGGTCTTAATGATGGTTCTAACTGATACCATGGTGAAGTATTTGTATCCCCACCAATAGAGCCTAATAAAACGGCATCACTTTTTTGAGCCATTTCAATAGCTTCATCAGTCAAAGGCACACCATATTTATCAATGGATATACCACCCATATCTATATATTGATAATGAAAAGTATGATGATATTTCTTGGCAATAGCATCTAAGACTTTCAATGCTTCATTGACAATTTCTGGACCAATACCATCACCTTTAATGACTGCAATTGTTTTTTCCATAGATTATCCTCTTTTCTTTTCGTTAACATAATTCACCAATCCATTTGCCTGAATCATTTTTTGTAAAAATTCAGGGAATGGCTGTGCCTGATATTGTTTATTTTTTGTTATATTTTTAATGATTCCTGTATCAAAATCAACTTCTACCTGATTGCCTTCATCTATGTCTTGAGCGGCTTCAGGACATTCCAAAATAGCAAATCCAATATTAATCGAATTACGATAAAAAATACGAGCAAAAGACTGGGCAATAACACAGCTGACTCCAGCTGTTTTTAAAGCTAATGGAGCATGTTCACGTGAAGAACCACACCCAAAATTCTTTCCAGCCACCATAATATCTCCTGGATTTAATCTTTCTACAAATGTTGGATCAATATCCACCATGGCGTGACTGGCTAATTCTTTTGCATCAAATGAATTTAAATAACGTGCAGGGATAATCACATCCGTATCCACATTATCCCCATATTTCAAAACAGTTCCTTGGGCTTTCATGTTATTCTCCCACCTTTCTTGGATCAGCTATATATCCTGCAATAGCACTCGCTGCCGCAACCTCAGGAGAAGCTAGATAAATCAAAGATTCTGTATCTCCCATTCTTCCTACAAAGTTACGGTTTGTTGTAGAAACACATTTTTCACCTTTTGCCATAACACCCATATGACCACCCATACATGGTCCACAGCTTGGTGTATTGAATGCACACCCTGCTTCCACAAAAATTTCTGCCAAACCTTCTCGAATACATTCCACAAAGATTTTCTGTGTTGCAGGAATGACCATGACTCTAACTGTATCAGCCACTTTCTTTCCTTTTAATAAAGCCGCAGCTTTACGCAAATCACTTAAACGACCATTCGTACATGAACCAATCACAACTTGATCAATATAAATCTTTTCACTTTCATTGATTTCTTCCATTGTATGTGCATTTCCTGGTAAATGAGGGAAAGCTACAGTTGGTGTAATTTTTGATAAATCAATTTCAATGACTTCATCATATTCTGCATCTTCATCTGCCTGATACTCTTTATAACTTTTCTTTGAATGTTGTTTCATATATTCTCTTGTTTTGTCATCAACTGGGAAAATACCATTTTTAGCACCTGCTTCAATCGCCATATTACAAATTGTAAAACGATCATCCATCGTTAAAGAAGCAACACCTTCCCCAGTAAATTCCATAGATTTATATAAAGCACCATCAACACCAATACATCCAATAATATGTAAAATCACATCTTTACCACTGACATATGGCTGTAATGCTCCTTTTAAAACAAACTTAATGGCACTTGGCACTTTAAACCAAAGTTCTCCTGTGGCCATACCTGTCGCAATATCAGTTGTTCCAACACCTGTTGAAAAAGCCCCTAACGCTCCATAAGTACAAGTATGTGAGTCAGCCCCAATAATACACTCTCCAGCAACGACAATCCCCTGTTCTGGTAAAATCGCATGTTCAACACCACATTTTCCCTGTTCCATATGATGTGTTAAACACTGTTCTCTAGAAAACTCTCTGATGGCCTTTGAATTTTCTGCTGATTTCATATCTTTATTAGGCGTAAAATGATCAGGAACCAAAACAACCTTATCCTTATCAAAAACATGATCAGCCATTTGTTTAAAAATCGGCAAAGCCATTGGCCCTGTAATATCATTAGCCATTACAACATCTAGTTTTGCTTCAATTAACTGACCAGCCACAACTTCTTTCAATCCTGCATGATCAGCTAATATTTTCTGTGTCATTGTCATTGACATATATATATTCCCCCTTATGACTTTGTATGTCATCACTAAAGAGTCAAATGACTCTTTACTGAACACACACAAAGTGTGTGTATTTTAGTTATTAATTAATTTATCTTCATCAGACCAGCTATATAAACTTCTGATTTCTTTTCCAACTTTTTCACTTTGATGTTCTTTAGCTAATTTACGCATAGCTTTGAAATGAGCTTGTCCTCCAGCTGGTGACATATCTAATAAGAAATCTTTCGCAAATGTTCCATCTTGAATATCTTTTAAGATTTGACGCATAGCTTTCTTTGTATCTTCAGTAATAATCTTTGATCCAGTAATATAATCTCCATATTCTGCTGTATTTGAAATAGAATATCTCATTCCTTCAAATCCTGATTGATAGATCAAATCAACAATCAATTTCATTTCATGAACACATTCAAAATATGCATTCTTTGGATCATATCCTGCTTCTACTAATGTTTCAAAACCAGCCTGCATTAATGCACAGACACCACCACATAATACAGCCTGTTCCCCAAATAAGTCAGTTTCAGTTTCAGTTCTGAATGTTGTTTCCAAAATACCTGCTCTTGCCCCACCAATAGCTAAACCATAAGCCAAAGCCATATCTAAAGCTCGACCTGTTGCATCTTGTTCTACTGCTACTAAACATGGTGTTCCTTTTCCAGCCTGATATTCACTACGTACTGTATGTCCTGGTGCTTTAGGTGCAATCATTGTCACATCAACATTTTTTGGTGGTACAATTTGACCAAAATGAATATTAAATCCATGTGCAAACATCAACATGTTTCCTTCTTCCAAATTTGGTTCAATTGATTCTTTATATAATTTTGCCTGTAATTCATCATTAATTAAAATCATAATAATATCTGCTTTTTTAGCAGCTTCAGCTGAAGTATAAACTTCAAATCCTTGAGCTTCAGCTTTTGCCCAAGATTTTGAACCTTCATATAGTCCTACAATAACATGCACTCCTGATTCTTTTAAGTTCAATGCATGAGCATGCCCTTGTGATCCATAACCAATAATAGCGACTGTTTTTCCATCCAATAAAGCTAAATTACAATCTGATTCATAATAAATTTTTGACATTTTTTTACCCCCTGTTTTCTTTCTTATTTATTTCAAAATTATTAAGACCTCTTGAAATACCAGCTAAACCAGTACACACGATCTCAACAATATTGAAGCCATCTAACATTGCTAATAAACCATTGATTTTATTATGTGTTCCTGTTACTTCAATAACCATTGAATCTGGTGACACATCCACAATCTTAGCTCTAAATATATCGACGATTGAAACAATATCTGCACGTGTACTACAATCAGCTTCTACTTTAATCATGACAAGTTCACGGTAAACAGATATTTCGCTTGGTAACGCAAAGATTTCAATGACATCTTCTAATTTTCTAAGCTGTTTTTCAATCTGTTCAAGAATTTGCTGATTCCCATGTGCAACCACTGTCATTCTTGAAATCCCTTCTGTGTTTGTTGGTCCTACGGTTAAACTATCAATGTTATAACCACGTCTTGAAAACAAACCACTCACACGTGTCAGAACTCCTGCACTATTGTGTACAAGAATTGATAAAATAAGTTCTTCCATAAATTATCCTTCCTTTTTTATATTTTTATAAATACGATTCATAGCTGAAATCATAGCTTTAATCGTCGCTGTTGTAATATTCAAATGCACTCCTACCCCATATTCACAAAGCTCTTCACCTTGTGGTCTTAATTGGACATAGGCAGCAGCTTTAGAATTTGAACCAGATGTTAAAGCATGTTCACTATAATCCACTAAATCTGTATATAGAAAATCATCTGTTGCATTAAATGCATTCTTAACTGCATCAATAGGTCCATTGCCATATCCAATTAAAGTTTTCACTTCACCATGATCTTCAATTGTCACTTCAGCGCGTCTTTCATATTCATTATCTTCATCACTAATATCTATTAATCTCTGTTTAATAAATTTATATGGATATTCCAAATCTATATATTCCTTTTTAAATGTGTCATAAATACGTTCTGGAGAAACTTCTCCTTCAATTTCACTAATATTTTGAATAGCTTTTGCAAAATCAGCCTGTAAAGCTTTTGGTAAATGATATCCAAAGACTGTGTCCATAACAAAAGCCACTCCACCTTTACCTGATTGTGAATTGATACGTACAATTGGCTCATATTGACGATTTAAGTCAGCTGGATCAATTGGTAAATAAGGGACTTCCCAAATACCATCACCACGTTGATGATAAGCATACATACCTTTATTAATGGCATCCTGATGGCTGCCAGAAAAGGCAGTAAAAACAAGTTCTCCAGCATATGGCTGTCTTGGTGGAATTTCCATTTTTGTACATTTTTCATAAACATTTTTAATTTGGTTGATTTGTCCCAGTTCCAACTTTGGATCAATACCATGTGTAAACATGTTTAAAGCCAATGTCACAATATCAACATTTCCTGTTCTTTCCCCATTTCCAAACAATGTTCCTTCAACACGATCAGCTCCTGCCAATAAAGCAAGTTCAGTAGAAGCTACACCACAACCTCTATCATTATGTGGATGAACACTCACAATAACTCTTTCTCGATCTTTAAAATGACGGCACATCCATTCAATCTGATCGGCATATACATTTGGTGTATCCATTTCAACTGTAGATGGTAAATTAATAATCACTTTATGTTCTTTTGAAGCACCCCAAGTATCTAAAACAGCTTCACAGACTTCCATCGCATAATCAACTTCCGTACCAGTAAAACTTTCAGGCGAATATTCTAAGATAACTTCGCCATCAAAATCCTGAGATAACTCCTTGACTAATTTTGTTCCATCAACAGCAATTTTCTTAATTTTTTCCTTACTCTTATGAAACACAACATCTCTTTGTAAAATAGATGTTGAATTATAAATATGCACAATCGCCTTCTTTAATCCTTTTAAGGATTCAAATGTTCTTTTAATCAAATGTTCTCTCGCTTGTGTTAATACCTGCACTGTTACATCATCAGGTATTAAATTTTTATCTATTAACAATCTTAAAAAGTCAAACTCAATCTGTGATGATGATGGAAAACCAACTTCTATTTCTTTAAAGCCTAAATCAACAAGCATTTGAAACATTTCTACTTTTTCATTAATATCCATTGGTGTAATTAAAGCTTGATTCCCATCACGTAAATCAACCGAACACCAGATAGGCGCTTGTTCAATTTCATGATCTGGCCATGTACGATCTGCCAATTTAATTGTTTCAAATCTTCTATATTTTTTATAGTTCATATATTTTCCTCCCCTTTCCTATAATAAAAAAACTCGTTCTCACCATGAAAAACATCATAGTTGAGGACGAGAGTTCATGACTTCGTGGTTCCACCTCATATTCATTATTGCCTCACGACAATAACCTTATCAAGTACGCTTATTCATATAAGTTCATACTCTAGCGTGATAACGGTCGCATTCCGTAGCAGCTTACTTATTTTTCAGTGCTCCACTCAAGGACGAGTTCAATAACACTTTCACAGTTCTTTCCACCAGCCAGAACTTCTCTATGCATCATTTGTTATTTACTATTTCCTATCACTGTATTTATTATAGAGTTGTTGGATATATCATATACCTTTTCTCAAACATAGTCAACTATATTCTTCTCTTTTTTCTATTTATTTTTTTAGTTTTATGAAATTATATATATTATTTTTCGTCTTTTTCAAAAAAACATATTTATTTTACAAACATCTCAATACTGTTCATAAAAGCAATTTATCACCTTTCCATCTCCATTATTGATTCATAAAACACTTTGATTGTATATAGCATATACTCAATCCAAATAACGATGTGACCATACAATCCATAAAATCAAACACCTCATGTTTTCCATTATATTTTTATTCATTGGAAATAAAAAAAGAATAACCCTTTAGAGTTATTCTATCTATCAAAAGCCAAATCAATTAATCGATCAATAAGATCACTATAAGAAATACCATAATCTTCAATTAATTGTGGATACATTGAAATTTTTGTAAATCCTGGCATTGTATTAATTTCGTTTAAATAAACATTGTTTGTCTTTTTATCCAAGAAGAAATCCACACGAGATAAACCATGTCCATCAATAGCTTTGAAAACTTTTAATGCATATTCTCTAATTTGATCTTGAATCTCCTGATCGACAAGTGCAGGTATACAAGTCTGACTTTCTTCATCCTCATATTTAGATTCAAAAGTATAAAACTCACCATGAGGCATAATTTGTCCTACACGAGAAACAATAGGATCATCATTTCCTAATACAGCTGTTTCTAATTCGATACAATCAATACATTCTTCTATCACAATATGACTATCATATTGTCCTGCCTGATGTAATATTTCTAGCAAGTCTTCTTCGTGATCTACACGATAACAACCTACACTTGATCCAGAACGACTCGCCTTCACAAAACAAGGAAACCCTAACTGATTTTTCACTGCTGTTAATATATCATCAGTTTCATCAAATTGATGATTCACAACAACATATTGACCATCATATCTTTTTTTCACATATAAAGATTTCACTTGTGGAATTCCTACTGTTTCTAAAATCTTTTTGGTATAAATTTTATCCATGGCCACACTTGAAGCTAATGTTCTACATCCTACATATGGAACACCAGCCAATTCAAATAACCCCTGAATCGTTCCATCTTCACCATATTGTCCATGAAGAACAGGGAAAATAACATCTTGTTGTTTCAACAAATGATAAATATCTTCAATATGTGTTGAGTGATCTAACCATGAATCTAAAGTTAAATCTTCCTGACTGGCATCTAAAAGATACCATTCTCCAGACTGATCAATACCAACCAAAGTCAACTCATAACGATCTCTATGAAGATTTTTTAAAACAGATGTACAAGACATTCTTGAAATGGTATGTTCAGTAGATTGTCCTCCACATATAATCATTAATTTTCTCATTTTTTATATTTCTCCTTTAAATAGTCTACAACTTCATCAAGATGCATGCCATGTGATCCTTTTAATAAAATCACATCATCATCCTGTATACATCCCTCTAGAGCTTGAATTAAATCTTGATTACTTTCAAAATGATAAGCTTCTATACCATTTTCCTGCGCTTTTAAAACAATATTCTGGCTTGCAGGTCCTACACACATTAATTGATCTATATGCTTTTTAGCAACATATTGTCCAACTTCCTGATGAAATGCCTGTTCATACGCTCCTAGCTCTAACATATCTGCCAAGATAGCTATCTTTCTATTAGGATACTTTGCTAAAACATCAAGGCTTGACTTCATCGAATCTAAGTTGGCATTATATGTGCCATCAATCAATCTGATTCCATGACTCAGTTCAATCATATCCATACGATTTTTTGTCAGCTCAAATTGATCAATACCTTTAATACACTTTTCAATATCAATATCTAAGCTTAGCCCTACCGCAATCGCAATCAACGCATTCATCACAAAATGCTGACCAGAAACTGGCACATGAACATGATAAGTTTTTCCCTGATAATCCAAATCAAAATAAGATTCTTCTAATAATAACTCAACATGATAAGCTTTTAAATAACAGTCATTATTTTCACCAACACGAATAATAGGATAATCTTGAGATTGTACAGTATGCAACATATCATTATCATCATTGATAATAAGTCGTCCCTGCTGAGTTAATCCTTCAACAATTTCCATCTTCGCTTTTAGAATATTGTCTCGTGACCCTAGTTCCCCAATATGTGCTGTTCCAACGTTTGTAATAACTGCAATATCAGGTCTTGCAATATGTGTCAGATGGCGAATTTCACCAAGATGATTCATCCCCATTTCTAATACCATGACTTCTTCATCCTGATGTCTTAAAACTGTTAAAGGTAAACCGATATGATTGTTGTAGTTACCTAAAGTTTTCAGAGTTTTATATTGCATTGATACCACAGCATAAATCATATCCTTGGTACTTGTTTTTCCTACACTTCCTGTAATTCCCACAACTTTCACATCTCGATGTTTTCTTAAATAAGTTGCCATATCTGTTAATGCCTGTAAAGTATCCTTCACTAAAATCACGTTTTTATCAGGATAATCTATGGGCTGAGATGTTATAACAGAACTTGCGCCAGCTTCAAAAGCCTGTTTTATAAACTGATGTCCATCATTTTTTTCTCCAACCAGCGGAATATACATATCTCCTTCATGAATCTGTCTTGTATCTTGCGTAAATCCATGAATATCATCATTGATATTTCCGCTCAACAATGTGCCACCAGTGGCTTCAATAATCTCTCTTATTAGCATAATTTTACCTCATTTTTAATATATGCACTATTATAGCACCAGTTCACTAGGAAAGCTATGAAATTTTATTGTTCTTATATAATAAAAAATAGCTGTTTAAAACAACTATTTCTTTTCATATTCATATATATTGATATTTTATCTAGCTCAAATCAATATAGTGACAATTAAATATAATCACCCTGTCCATCAAAGAACAATCTTTGTTGCTGGGCACCATCAAAGTCCATAATGACATAATAGCTTTCTTGTTGATAAGCTGATACATATGTTTTCACAATCAATTTATCACCAACAATATATCCTGTATCAACCAATCCATTGTAAATTGTCTTTTCTTGCTGTGTTGACAAATCATATCTAACAACACTGCCATCCATAGACTGATAAAATAAATACTGCTCATTCATATTTAAGAAATTAATAACATTTGCTTTTAATACCTCTGTCTTTTTACTATTTATATCTAACAAACAGATACCATCTGATGATAAATAATAAAGTTTTCCATCTAAATAAATTAAATTATAAAATGATCCACTCAATAATTTTTCATCATTTTCTCCATTTCTATTCATACGATAAATACCATCATCAGATGTATAATAAATATAATCATCTACAACATTAATACAATAAGATTGTCTATCATTAAGCTTTGTCTGTTTTTGTGTATTGATATCATAAACATAGATTGATTCATTATCCTCATCTAATTGATAGTAGATGCGATCATTATCTATATATGGATAATAAATAGCTTTAGTTATGAATTGATTTTGATTTTTACCATCTAATGAAACTTCACATAAATAATTCTGTTGATTTGTATAATAAATCTTATCATTATGAATCATGATATTTTGACATTTCTCTGTAACCAATGTTTGACGGTTATTTAAGTTTTGATCCATGGATACAAGATACCCCTGATCATTACACATATAAAGCGTCTCACCATCAAAATAAGCCTCACCATTTTGATTGATATTTCCAACCAAACTTGAAAAACCTGTTTTTCCTGATATTGTCATAGGTTGTTGTGGTAACGTATCTGATGATGTATCATGAAAAGACGTATAATTAAGCATTGGTCCATGATAGACATATTCATAGGATACAACAGTTAAAACAGCCAAAACAATAACACTTACTAAAATGAGTAACTTATTTACTTTTTTATTGACTGGTATATCTTTAAAAGACGATGTCTTTGTTTCCTTTTCAACAGTTTCTTCATCAAAAAACAGTGGTTCATAATATCCATCATTTTGTTCTTGTGACTTGTATAATGGATGACCACAATATGGACAATAATTCATATCATTGCTGACTTCATTTTGACAATTTGGACAAATCATATCTCAATCCTCCTATGACTGTTGATGAGGATTTTCATGTTCATCAACAACTTTATAATCAACGTCAATAACATCACTATCCTGATTTTGGTAATCCTGATAAAGAGATTCATAATATTCCTGATCTTCTTTATCTTCATGTGACTGACGGTGTGAAAAGAAAAGCTTTCTTATTATCCAGATAACCAAAATAACCCCAATCAAAACAATCAGGATTGGTAAAAATAATCTTAAAGCTAACATAATTAATACAAGCACACATAACAAATATATAAAATTATATCCCATATCATTTCTCCTTTTGCGATATAGTCTATATGATAAATATAAACTATAAATGAACTGCGTCTTCCTCCTCATGCCATACAAACAAATAGTAAACTGGTACTTTTAAACCTGATGCAAACTTTTCAACAACCTTTAAAGACACATTTCTACGACCTCTTTCAACATCTGAAACATAGTTTTTAGATAACTGGCAACGAAATCCAAGTTCTTCCTGAGAAACATTTTGCATCAAACGGAGTTCTTTAATTCTTCTCCCAAAACGAATATTTATATTTTCCATACTCACTCATTCTCCATCTGTCGTATTTTTTGAGCTTCTTCCTTAATCTTTTTAAAACGATGATGTAATCCTGATTTACTAATGGTTTGACCAGTCTGCTGATAATACGTATCTGCCAATTCATTTAAAGTCAACTCAGGATTTTCTAAACGTAATAAAGCCACTGTACGTGTCTTATCATCTAAAATTTCAATGCCTACTTTATCAATGATATAGGCAATATCTTCAATTTGGGCTGTAGAAGCACTCATCGCTTTCACTTCATTAGCAATATCACAATTATTCCATCTATTGACAGTATTGGCCATAGAACGGTCAATACGTGTCATTTCAAAATTCATAACTGATTGTGAAGCACCTATGGCTCTTAAAAAATCCCCAATTTTCTCTGCTGATTTTAAATACACAACATATTTATTACGTCTTTTAATCATTTTGGCATGCAAGTCATAACAATTCATCAACTCCATAATAAATGAAGCATATTCTGGTTCATTCACACTCATTTCCAGATGATAGTTAGATGTATCTGGATTATTCACACTTCCACAAGACAAAAAGACCCCAGCCAGATAAGCTCTTTTCTTGGCATCTGTTTCTAAAAAATGAATATCTGGAAAACTTTGTATACCAATGCCTTCCATAAGATGTAAGTCTTCTAAGATTTCTCTTGCCTTAGAAACCATCAATGTATAAATGTTATTTTTTTTCAATTTCATTTTTCTAGAAACACGAAATTCTATATGTGGTTGATATAAATCCTTTAAGAATTTATGCAATTTAGATGCGATTTTTGCATTTTCAGTTCTTAATGTTAGCGTTAAGCCTGACTGATTGAGTGACAATGTTCCAAGAATTTTAATCATTGCACAAAGTATTGCCTTTTCACATGGTTGATCAAAATCATTGAACACAATTTCTTCTTTGACGACTCTTGAAAAAGAAATCATCATAAAACCTCCTTAATGATCAGCATCACGATGCCATTTATAAACTTGATAATATTTTGAATAATACTCTGCAAAATAATTGGTAAGTGTGACTGAACGATGCTGTCCCCCAGTACATCCAATTCCAATAATCATTTGCATTTTACCCTCTTCTTCATATTTCTTTAATAAATAATCATAATATTCTATTGTTCTACGAACAAATTCCTGTGTTTCACTTTGTGACATCACATAATCATAAACCTCTTTATCATTTCCAGTTAATTTTCTTAAGCTTTCAATATAAAAAGGATTTGGTAAAAAACGTACATCTAATAACAAGTCTGCATCACGTGGAATTCCATGTTTATATCCAAATGAAATAAAAGAAACTCTAAATGTATCACGATTTCCTTTGTGGAAATAACTTTCTAATTTATCTTGTAATTTTGATGGCTTTAATAATGTTGTATCAATCACAATATTAGCTAACTGACTAATAGGATCTGCCATTTCACGTTCAAATTCAATAGCTTCAACCAAAGATGATGCCACATTACTAATCATGAGTGGGTGAGAGCGTCTTGTCTGTTTATAACGTGATAGTAAAACTTTATCATCACAGTCTAAGAAAATAACTGTCAAATCTACCCAATCCATGTTTGATAAGATTCTCACAGCCAAAATCGCATCACCTAGCGATACTGCCATAGCCACTTTAGAATATTTCGTAGAAGTACGCATTAAATCTCCAAATTCTTTTAATAATGGAATAGGATAATTATCTATACAGCGATACTCCATATTTTCAAAGATAGCCATTGCCTGAGTTTTACCAGCCCCAGACATCCCCGTTACAACAATAACTTCAATTTTATTCATATAACTCACCTTCTCTTTTATAATATATCAAAAATCACATTATAAGTGTACTCTTTTTTATACAAAAAGAGAAAAGAATCTATTTCCCTTCTCTCTATTTGAATAATGAAGCAATATATTGTCCTGCAATAGCACCATCATTAGCAGCAGTCACAACTTGTCGCAGTTGTTTATCAGTCACATCCCCACCAGCAAAAATACCAGCAACTTTTGTTTCCTGATTCATATCAACTTCAATATACCCTTTTTCATTCACTATTCCCAAATCTTTTACAAATTCTGTAATAGGATCTAATCCTATAAACGGAAAAATTCCTTGTGCTTCAATTGTAGAAAGTTCTCCTGTGTGAGAATCTTCTACAATCAGCCCCACAACTTTTTGATCTTCAACTTTCACTTCATGAGGTTTCTTTAAATAATGGATTTCAATGTTGTCTTTTTCTTGTAATTTATTAACTAAATATTGATCAGCACGTAACACATCACGACGCACAATAATATGCACATGATTCACAATATCACTTAAATAAATAGCTTCTTCAATGGCACTGTTTCCGCCACCTACAACACAGACATCTTTATTTTTAAAGAAAGGTCCATCACAGACAGCACAATAAGACACACCTCTTCCACTCATTTCTTCTTCATGAGGGATTCCCATATGACGTTCTTTTGTACCTGTCGCAATAAAGACATAGCGTGCTTCGTATGTTTTATCACCTACATATACAACTTGATGATCTTCATGATGTTCAATACGTGTCACTTCACCATATTCATATCGTGCACCAAAAGATAAACATTGTTCATACATGGCATAAGCCAATTCTGGCCCTTTTGTTATTAATCCAGGATAATTTTCTATTTCAGCTGTTAAATTCATCTTTCCACCAGGTGCTCCACCATCCAAAACCAAAACACTGGCTCCTGCACGCGAAGCATATAAGGCAGCTGTTAAACCAGCTGGACCAGCACCCACAACAATTAAATCAGTCATCCATTCATCTTCCTTTCTACAAATGTTATAATTTCTGACATATCATCTATCAGTAAATCAGGAGCTAAAGCTTGCATATCCTGATAACCTTTAGGTGTCCATTTGACACCAGCTGTATAAATACCCGCATTTTTTCCAGCTTGTATATCAGTCACATTATCTCCAATATATAAACCGTTTAAACAATGAAATGTATTCATTACTTTTAAAATACCTTCAGGATTTGGCTTGACATGTTCAACATCATCCATTCCTAAAATCATATCAAAATAAGGAGTAATTTCAAATAAATCCAGCCCAATCAAAGCAGCCTGACGATATTTAGTTGTGACAACCGCTAATGGATAACCTTGTTTTGATAATGTTTTTAAGGTTTCTTCAACATGAGGGTAAATGGTCACATAGTCCTGATGATGAGCATGATTATATGCACGATAATAATCAATCAGTTCCTCAATCATCTCATCAGGAAAATATCTAGAAAATGTATCTTTTAAGGCTGGGCCTAAAAATGATAAATGTTCCTGATCACTAATTTGATAGTCTGGCTTATAATGATGAAAGACATGTTCAAAAGATTTTCTAATTAACAAATCTGTATTTAATAATGTCCCATCTAAATCAAAAATAACTGCAAAATCTTTTTTCATAGTAACTCCTTTATATGTATTATATCATGAATATCACAAAGCTTATATGATTATGCTTTTAAAATATTTTCGATTTCATGAACCAATATTTTCATTTGTTCCATTGTGCCTATTGTTATTCTTAAATATTGCTCAATTCTTGGTTGATGAAAATAACGCACCAGTATACCTTTCTCTCTTAATTGTAAAAATAACTTCTGAGCATCATACTGAGGATGTTTCACAAAGATAAAATTGGCTTTTGAATCAGGCATTACAAAACCTAACTTTTTCAATTCAGACTTTGTATATTCTCGTGTTTCTATGATTTTTTGAGCATTTTGTTGGATATAATCACTATCTTCCATACTCGCAACACCAATAGCCTGTGCCAAACTATCAACAGGATAAGAATTAAATGAGTTTTTCACATCATATAGTTTAGCGATGACTTCCTGACTTCCTAGAGCTACCCCTAAACGAATTCCCGCTAATGAACGATATTTAGAAAATGTTTGTGTGATCAATAAATTTGGATATTTTTGAATCAATGGAACAGCACTTTGCCCACCAAAATCAATATATGCTTCATCAATCACAACAATACTATCCTGATTATGTTTTAAAAGATCTTCAATCATATCTAATGAAACACACAGTCCTGTTGGGGCATTAGGATTAGGGAAAATAATACCAGAATTAGGCTGAATATAATCTGCTTTGTTGATTTCAAAATCTTGATTTAAAGGAATTTTTTTGTAAGCTATCTGATACAGCTCACAATAAACTGGATAAAAAGAATAACTGATATCAGGAAACAGCACTGGTTCTTGACCATTAAAGCATGTTAAAAAGATCAGTGCCAGCACTTCATCTGAACCATTTCCAACAAAAACCTGACGTGTATCTAAATGATGATAATCAGCTAATGCCTGTCTTAATGCATCCGCATCTGGACGTGGATATAAAGCCAAATGTGAAGAATCAAAATTCAAAATCGCCTGTTTCACTTTTTCACCTGGATCATATGGATTTTCATTCGTATTTAATTTAATTAAATTTTTAATTTGTGGTTGTTCTCCTGCTTCATAAGGTTGAACATTTCTTAACTTATCTTGCCAACTCATTATTTTTCCCTCCTAACATATCTTGAATCACTTCATGAACATAATGAACATGTCTTGGTACCATTGATTTGATATCTTCATGAGCATGTTTAAAAGTATATCCCTGTCTGATAGCTTGCAGCATAGACAAATCATTATATGAATCACCTATCGCATAAATATCCTGTTCATTGATACCTAAATGCTGACAAAGCCATGTCATACCATTGCCTTTAGAACATCCTCTTGCGACAATATCAACATAATGCAAATTATAATACACACTGAGTTTATCCCCATAATGCTTTTGAATATATTCATAACAGGCTTTGGTGATTGTCATTTCCTGATTATCCTGATGAAAAGAAATAATATCAAAATGTGGTGCATTCTGATAAAGTTCCTGAAATGAAACATCAACTGGCTCTTCAAGATTTGTCATATGTTCTACACACTGTCCATGACTAAAACCATAACTGACTGCTCCATCACTATAAAAAGAATATAGATCATTAAATTGTGTCACATAATCCAAAATAGCTCTCCCTGTATACGCATCCATCTTTTTTTCATATAAAACACGATGATTTCTATCTAGAATTTGAGCTCCATTATTTAATATTAAATAATCATAAGGAAATGGAATCTCATTTAAAATCCATTTCATTTCAAAAAGTTGTCGACCTGTACAGAGTGCTATTTTATGCCCTTGTTTTTGTAGTTCTTTCATCCAATCAATGTTATCTTGACTTATATTTTGATTGTCATGAACCAATGTTCCATCTACATCACTAATTAATATCTTCATTACATATCACCTATTGTTCCTATTATATCTAACCTATATCAAAAAGCAAAGTGAAATTTTGTATATTGTTATTCCTGCACATAAATAGATTTTATCATATTTTCCATACAATCCTATTTTCCATATAATCCTATAATGCAAAAAGGATTGACTTCTATGCCATATAGAAACCAACCCTTCTTTTAAATTTTTAAGCAATATAATCTTGAGGTGTATGCACATAAGTCAACTTTGAATAATAAGATTGATCTCTACGGTATACAACAAATGAAGATTGTCCATCATAATTTCCCATACCATAATGACCTAGTCTTTCTTTTTTCTCTTCAAATTCTTTTTGACGTTCTTTAAAATCCTGCATCAATTGTGTTGTTGTGCTTTGTTGACCAGTAAATGTTTGTACAAGTTTTTGTTGGTCTTCTGTCAAAAATAATTCATCAAAAGTTGTCGCATGATCTTTGATAAAAGTAATTTTCTCATCATTATAATTATGTGCTCTATCAAATGTACGTTGAACCTGAAGTGTGAGGTTTTCATCTATTTGAATCTGATAAGTCAAATCATAAAAAATATTGTAATTATCTGCAATTTGAATCTGATATTTTTTTGTCCATGATCCAGCTTGCTTTTGTGATAATGAAGCTTCAAATTTTTCTATATCATCAACAATACCATCAACATTTGTAAACTGATTTTGAAAATCAGCTAATGTATCATAAACAGCAATCACTCTCATTGCATCACCCTGAATTTCAGGAAGCTCCACTCGCTCATTGTGTTGGATGGTTTCATCGCTTACCATATTATTAAGAACACGACTATATAATAAAGGAATAGTTATAAATGAAAAGAAAATAATGACATACAACAAATAAGTCATCGCTTTATTTTTGGGTTTTTGATAACGATAATTGTTCCTTAAATCTAATCCACAATGAGAACAAAAATTCTCATTCTCCTTTAATTCGTGTCCACATCTCGGGCATTTTTTCATATTCTATTCCTCCTCAAAATAATCATTCATAAAGACTTCAAATTCATCTAAAAACGCTTGTTTCCTTTTTTGTTGTTGTTCACGATCTTGGATATCAAAATAATCTTCATCCAAATACTGATAAGTTTCATCTATTTTCCCATTTCTAATAACCTCAATTGTAGGTGTCCAATCAAAATCTAATCTTTGATAAATATTTTCATAAAAGTCTTTTTCTGCCTGTGTTGCATCATCATCTCGAGCACGATCACGATATTCCTTAATATTCAAATAATAAATACCTGTTCCTTCATGCTCATTGATGTACTCTTCTAATACCGGATAAAAATCCTGACAATCACCACAGTCTGGTCTACCTATATATAATAAAAAAGTGACTTTTTGATCAAGCTTTTCTACCAATTCTTCATAAGGTATTTCTTGAATACCTTGAATAACCAATTTCTCTGTTTGTGTATGTTGACATCCTATTAATAATAGACATGTTATAAATAGGCATATCCATTTTTTCATGATTATCACCACTTTTGTTTAATATAACATAAAGACTCATCAATAATCAACTTATGTCTTTCCATTTTCAAAATCTATCATGACTTTTTAAACTCTATATTAACTTTATGCATTTATTGTATTTAAAAAACGCACAAACGTGCGTTTTCTTCATCTAAACTCGTTTATATCTATGAAACTGGAATAGTGACTTCTTCTACTTTTGAATTTCCATAATCAGCAATCGACTGTTTTTTGAGTGATGTCAATACATCAACTTCATTTTCAACATAATCAAATGAATCATTATATAAACGTGATTCTCCCATATATTCATCATCACTATCATAACTAGAATCAAAGTTTGTGTAATAATACATATATCTTGTTTTTTCAACATCTTGATGTGTTGAATAGTCATAACCCTGATAAGTTTCTTTAAAGACAAAGACTAAATAATTTCTTTGATATTCAATATTTTCTGTATTTTCTTTAATATAATAAGACTTATAGAAAGTTCTTTTTGAATCAGTATCATAATAAGATGAATTTGTTGATTCTTGTAATGCAGCATCATATGCTTTTTGATAAAGCGTTTTATCAATTTCAGAAGCACTTTGATATTTCACAATTAAACCTGAAACATCAAATTGTTTTGATTCTTCTTTTAAAACAACTTTTAATTGCTTAGCTGTTTCCTTTGAATATACGGCTGTTACTGTTACTTTATCACCATTAGAAAGTTCTCCATTATTTTCAATATCAAATGAAATATCACCAACAAACTGTGCTAACTGAGCATTAGTCATATCATAGTCAATATCTGACTCATCAACATAGGCTTCCCCAGCACCATCATATCCATCATATGATACGGTCATGTTTGCAAAAGCATCAATAACCGTTTTATTGAAGAATGTATCCCAAATCTTATATCCTACAAAAGCAAGCACAACAACAATGACAGCACCTAAAATCATTTTCCCATTTTTAGTTTTCAAAAATGCAATAGCTTTTTCTTTTGTAATGACTGGTTCAGCAGGTGTCTTCACTTCTTGTGTTGGAGCTGTTGTATCTTCTGTAACCGTTTGATGCACTGGTGGTGGTGATTGAATCGTCTGTCCTTTACCTGCTGGTAAATAAGCATCTAAAACAGTCACATGAATCACTTGATCTAAACGCAACATGATAAATAAATGTAATAATGCTGAAGCAAAAACAAGAATACCCATGATAGTTGTGAAAGTTTGATTTCCACCCAAACCTTGTAATGAATCACCTAGATCTATCATCTGGAATCCAAAAAATACAGAAAAGACTGTGTGTAAAATAGCATCCCATAAAATACCCTGAACTTTTTCTGTCTTTAAATAATAAAGATATAAAAGTACAGTTACAACAATCACACCTAATACACCAACCATCAAAAAGATAGCCCAATTTATAAGACTTGATAATGAACCCATCAAACTGAATACATCTGATGCCATAGTCGCAATTCTCCATAAACTGATAGATAATATCAAGTCAAATATGAGAATCAATAAACATAGTGATTTAAAAGAATATGTTTTTTTCATTGTGATTCCCCTCCTTCATCGGGATTTGATTCTTGAGAAGAACTCTCCTGATTAACGTTTATAGCCTCACCACAAAGTAGTGATGGTGTATATGGCTGTAAGAATGAAAGATGAATCACATGATACATCTGTAAAAGAATAATAATGTGGAAGATAGCACCAATGAATGTCACAACCAATGTCAATTGTAAACTTCCTAGAATTGATGCAACCATATGACTTTCTGATTGTGTAGACCCCCATATCAATGATCCTAATCCTCCCATGACTGTTGACATGATTGTATCAAAGAAGCGTAAGAATAAAACAAATTCAATTGCCCCTATAACACAACTGATAATGATAGCTATTTTTCTTTCTTCATAAATAAAAAATACAAGTAATAAAATGGCAATCACCGCTGTTGCGACAATGCCTAATAAAAAAATCAAAGAAGCATTTGTCAATGAATCTGTTGAAAAATTCGCCAAGCTTGCATAATCACCTGAACTTGATGCATTTGCAAGACTGTTTAACGGTGAATAAATCATATATGTTCCAATGAGTGCTATAACATTGACAATAGCCGTTGCGATAGCCAATGGAGCATATTTTAATTTTGGTTTCATAATAAACCCCTCCCTTTTACTTATTATATCATATTTTGACATAGATAGACTTATTTTCATGTTGTCTACAAAAAAAAGGCCAGACGTTTTGATTCGTCTTAGCCTTCATTTCTATTATTTTAATAAGCTTTCTCCAGTCATTTCTTTAGGAATTGGTAATCCTAATAACTGTAAGATTGTTGGAGCTAAATCTCCTAGTTTTCCACCTTCTTTTAATTCTAAGTGTGTATTTGTTAGAATTAAAGGTACTGGATTTGTTGTATGAGCTGTAAATGGATTTCCTTCTTCATCCAATAGTTTTTCACTGTTACCATGGTCCGCAGTAATTAACATTGTTCCACCAAGTTCAAGAACTTTTTCATAAACTTCTCCAACACATTCATCAACGACGCTGACTGCTTTGATAGCTGCAGGAATAATTCCAGTATGTCCAACCATATCACAGTTTGCAAAGTTGACAATCACAACATCATAGATATCTTTATCTAATTCAGCAATTAATGCATCTTTAACTTCATATGCACTCATTTCTGGTTGTAAATCATAAGTGGCAACTTTTGGTGAATTAATTAAAACACGAGTTGCTCCTTCAATTTCTTTATCAACTCCACCATCCATAAAGAATGTAACATGCGCATATTTTTCAGTTTCAGCAATTCTTAATTGTTTTAATCCTTGAGCTGATAAATAATCACCTAAAGTATTTGATAAATCCAATGAATGGAATGCGATATCTCCATTAACAGTATCAGCATATCTCATCATACATACAAAATGAATATTTTGTGGTTTATCTGCTGGTTTAAAGTTATCATAAACATCAGCAGTGAACACATTAGACATTTGAATTGCTCTATCTGGTCTGAAGTTTGCAAAGATAATAGCATCATTATCTGCAATAGCACCATTTGTATCTGGATTATATCCAGGAATCACGAATTCATCATAAACTTCTTTCGCATATGAATCTTTGACATATTGAACTGGATCACTATAAGTTTCACCAGATTTTCCAATTAATGCATTATAAGCTAATTCAATACGATCCATTCTTTTATCTCTGTCCATAGCATAATATCTACCAGAAATAGAAGCAATTTGACCAACACCGATTTCATTCATCTTATCTTGTAATTCTTGTACGAAATCAGCACCACTATCTGGAGCTACATCTCTACCATCTAAGAATGCATGAACATAAACTTTTTCTAATCCTTGATCTTTTGCAAGTTTTAACAATGCATAAATATGTTCATTTGAAGAGTGAACACCACCATTTGATAATAATCCCCAAATATGTAACTTAGAACCATTATCTTTTGCATGTTGAATTGCTTTTAAGAAAGCTTCATTTGTAAAGAATGTTCCATCTTCTACAGCTTTATTAATGAGTGTTAATGATTGGTACACAATTCTTCCCGCACCAATATTTAAATGCCCAACTTCACTATTTCCCATTTGTCCTTCAGGTAATCCAACGGCATTTCCACAAGCTTTTAAAGTTGTTGTTGGATACATGGCCATTAAATCATCTAAATTAGGTGTATTTGCTAATTTGACAGCATTTCCATCAACACGATCACTTAATCCATACCCATCTAAAATACATAAAACTACAGGTCTTTTTTTCATATTCTCTATACCTCCATACGCGTTCATTATACAAAATTTGACTTAAAAAATAAAGTTATATATACATTTTATTTTCTTTTTCTAGGTGTAGAAATCATATAGATACCTATAAAACTAATAACCAGAGGCCAATAAGCTTTAATACTTGTTTCCAGGTGTTGAATAAACTCATTTTGTTGTTCATGATTAATCGTTAAAATCACACCTAACATCATCATAATGATACCTATATTCTTTCTTAAATTCATTGTCATCACCAATGATATTTTAACATCCCTTATTTACGAACTTTGTCACTATCAAGCACTGAATGACAAAAGCGAAGCAACCCTCTTAAATCTACTGGTTCTCTCCCTTTTTGTGAATAAACAATAACTTCTAAACGATTGTATTCAAAACGATTAGAATGAATAATACTATTAATATCACGTCGTAATTCTGATGGTATAACAACCATCAAGTTTTCAGACATCTTTCTAAGTAAAATACAAAGTGTAGCCAGTGACAATTCTAAATCCAAAATAGCTTTGGTACGATCATGTGTCAAAATATAAGAATCAAAAACACCTTTTTTATTATCAATCTGATTAAATCTATTTAAAATCATCTCTACTCCAACCACATTATCTTCCAAAGCTTCCATATAACATAAACGTTTTAATTCTCTTTTATTTCCCATAATATATCACCTATTTTTATTATACAGAATTCATAAAAGAAAGCATAGAAAAAAGGCTATAAAAGCCTTTAATTCTCACGATATAAACGATATAAACCATGCCCATAATAAATCATCGCAATAATCATTAAAATAAGCGTTGAATAAATCAAAATTGATGAAATCATTGTTCCTGGAATATAAAAAGCAACCAGAATAATAGATACAATAAAGAATACAGCTGTTGCGACCTTACCAGGCATTTGAGCTTGAGAAAGATGTTTATCTTTTTTACGATAAATATAATATCCCACAAACAACAACATACCATCTTTCAAGACAATAATCGCAACCAGCCATGCATAGGCTGGATAAGTATACATTAATGTACATGCCACTACAAACTGTGTCAATTTATCAGCCACAGGGTCAATCAGCTTACCGAGTTCTGTAATCATATGACATTTTCTGGCAATAAATCCATCAAGAAAATCACTTAAACTCGATAGCACCAACACCCCAGCAGCCACCAAGTGTCCCTTATCTGATTGCAAATCAAAATATGCCCACAAAAATACGGGTACAAGTAATATACGAAAATAACATAATATATTTGGAATACTGAATATCTCTTTTTTTGTAAACATCATATGTCCCTGCCTTTATATATTCCCTATTATAAGGAAAATAGATAATGAAGTCAAACGTATGTTATTTTTGAATATATTCGATAATATCCTGAATAATTTCATCTTGCTTCAATGAAGAAATATCTATCTGATGTGAAGATAACTTATCATAACAAGACATACGCTCTAAGCTTCTTTTGATGATGCTTTCTTCTCTTAGACCTAAGTCAATATCTTTTTGAAGATGTTGTCTTAATGTCTGTTCATCACAGACAAGGGATATTGAATAAACCTGACAGTCATCTAAACAAAGACGATCACAAATTTGGTCAATGATAGATTGTTCATGCATCACCCAACAAAAAATAATATTTTCAATCACAGAGCAGTCAATAAAAGACTGTAACTGATATACAATATTATTGATGACCATAGCTTTGGTTTCCTCATTGACAATAAAAGGATGCATATCCCAACACCAATCACCATCTAACATAACGCTATGATTTAATTTCTTTTTTAAAAGTTGACTCGTGGTTGTTTTGCCAACTCCCATCGTTCCACCAATCATAATAAACCTTTTCATATAACCTCCAAAAAAAGCTTCGGGTCTTTTCCCAAAGCTTTTAAAATTTCAAGAATTTTCTAACTGATACAAAACTTCCAATCAAACCAACACCACATCCTAAAGCAACCATTATTCCTGAACAATGCCAAATAAATGGGAATGGTTCACGCATTGATAACATGGCTGGCAATAAATCCACAGCTCCACTGTATATCCAATTATATCCAAAATACATCACCAGAATAGGAACAATAGAACCTAATAAACCAATAAAAACACCCTCAAGCATATATGGTAAACGAATATACCAGTTGCTTGCTCCAACCATACGCATAATACTGATTTCTGTTTGACGTGATGTAATTGTAATCTTGATTGTATTGGCAATCATAAACAATGCGATAATAGTCAGTCCTACAACGAAAATAGCACCACCATTTCTAACTGTTTCTAAACTATTCACTAAAGAATTTGTAGAGTCTCCACCAGATGTCGCTTGATTGACATGTTCTAAACCACTAATCTGATCAGCTACCGTATCTATTTCTTTGGCATCGTCTACTTCAACAACATAAGCTGCTCCTAAAGGATTGTTTTCACGATAACTTTCAAACAATTTTTTCCCATCTTCATCCTGCATTTCAATTAACTTATCTAACTCATTTTCCTTAGATGAAAAAGTTGCTTTCTTAACGCCATCAATTTTTTCAATTTCAGGCAATATCTGTTGTGCTTCTTTATCACTGATTTCTCTATCCATCTGTACATAGATTGTTAAACTATCTTCAATACTATAAGTCATATCCTGAATATTAATCGCAATAACTCCAATCACTGCAATTAATAATAAGGTTATAGTCACTGCAAAAATAGATGATACAGACATAACGCCATTACGCCAAATATTTTGAAAAGCTGTTTTACAGTGTTTAGGAAAGTTTCTTATACAACTAATGAATTCCATCAACATAACCTCCTACACTTGTATCCGTTTTAATACAACCATCTTCAATTAAAATTGTTCTTTTTTTATGTTTTTGAACAATTTCTTTATCATGTGTGACAACTAATATTGTTGTATGATTAATTTCATTAATTCGCTCTAATAATTCTATAATTTCATGAGAAGTATCAGGATCCAAGTTTCCTGTTGGTTCATCAGCAATCAAAACTTTAGGATTATTCACAATCGCTCTGGCAATCGCTACACGTTGTTGTTGACCACCAGATAATTCATGAGGAAAAGCATTGGCTTTATCTTCTAATCCAACAAGTTCTAATGTTCTTCTCACTTTTTTTCTGATTTGAACTTTAGGTGTATCAGTCACTTCTAATGTAAAAGCTACATTTTCAAAGACTGTTTTTTTAGGTAATAATCTAAAGTTTTGAAAAACAACACCAATATTTCTTCTAAAATAAGGAACCTTACGATCTTTAATTTTAGAGACATCCTGTCCTGCTACTATAACTTTACCAGAACTGGCTTTTTCTTCACGATACAATAATTTGATGAAAGTTGATTTACCTGCACCAGTTGGACCAATGACATAAACAAACTCACCATCACCAATATCAACATTCATATTATTAACGGCTCTTACACCGGTTTTATATACTTTTGTTACATTTTCAAGTTTTATCATCCAATCACCTCTCGACATATTATAACATATATTTCAACGAATAAAATGGGAAATAATGGATTTCTTGTAAAATCATAATGAACACATTTTTCTGTTTTTCTTTGTTTTCTTTTTAAAATTTTGTATAATAATATTAGAGAGGTGGTATGCATGAGAAAATGTCCAAGATGTCATAAAGAAATGAAAGAAGATTGTTATATTAAAGATACTGCACAACCTATTAGTGACTTTACAATCATCGAAAAAAATGAAAACCTGAAGAAAAAGGAATATGCTTTAAAAGCGGCATTATGTAAATCTTGTGGATATGTTGAATTATATGTAGACATCAATGAGGATTAAGTCCTCTTTTTCTTTACTTTTTTATTTTTTTATATGAAAAAGCATGTTATAATGCTTTCACGAAGGAAGTGATTACGATGTGTGGAATAGTTGGATTCGCACCTGTTAATGAAAATGCAAGTCAAGTACTAAAAAAGATGATGGATCGTATTGCTCATAGAGGGCCTGATGGTGAAGGTCAGTTCATTGATGATTATGTAGCTTTAGGACATCGCCGTTTATCTATTATAGATTTAGCTGGTGGTCAGCAACCTATGAAATCTGATCATTTGGTCGTTGTCTTTAATGGAGAAATATATAATTATCTAGAATTAAAAAAAGATTTAGAAGCCAAAGGGCATGTTTTTCAAACTCATAGTGATACAGAAGTGATTTTACATGGTTTTCAAGAATATCGTTATGATGTTGTGAATTATTTAAGAGGGATGTTTGCTTTTGCATTATATGATACTGAGACACATGAGTTATTCTGTGCCAGAGATCATTTTGGAATTAAACCTTTCTATTATTATGATGATCCTGCTCATTTCTTATTTGCAAGTGAAATCAAAGGTTTCTTAGATCATCCTGATTTTAAAAAAGAATTAAATACTGAAGTCTTAGATATTTATTTAAAAATGAATTATGTAGCTGGTGAAAAGACTTTCTTTAAAAATGTTAAACAATTGTTACCAGGACATTATCTTATTTATAACGATCAAAAGATTCAAATTAAACGTTATTATCATATTGAATTCAAAGATCAATATAAAACTGATCAGGAAATGATTCAAGCTATTGATCAAATCATGAAAGATTCTATCCAACATCATTTGATTGCTGATGTTGAAGTTGGATCATTCTTAAGCAGTGGGATTGATTCATCATATCTTGTTTCATTAGCGAGACCTCAACATACTTATACAGTTGGATATAATGATGAAAGATATAATGAAATTAACTACGCTAAAGATTTAACACAACAATTAGGTATTGAAAACAAAAGCAAAATTATTACTAAAGAAGAATATTTGGAAGTCTTACCAAAGATTATGTATCATTTAGATGAACCAACTGCCGATCCAGCTGCAGTCGCTTTATATTTTGTTAGTCAACTTGCCAGTCAGGATGTCAAAGTTGTTTTATCTGGTGAAGGTGCTGATGAATTTTTTGGTGGTTATAATACTTATCGTGGAGATATTGATAGTGGATTGTATGGAAAAATTCCTTTCTTCATTCGTCATGCTATTGCATCTATATGTAAACATCTACCCACATTTAAAGGTATTCCTTTCTTAATTAGAAATGGTGAACGTATTGAAGATTATTATGTAGGTGTTAATCCTGTTTTCTCTGATAATGATTGTAAACATTTATTAAAAGATACAAGTCATTTACATAGTCATAAAGATATTGTTGGAAATGTCTTTGATCGTGTTCAAAAAGCAACAAATATTCAAAAAAGACAAGCTTTTGA
The DNA here is from genome assembly GCF_002160725.1 of Massilimicrobiota sp. An142. Lineage (NCBI taxonomy): Bacteria > Bacillati > Bacillota > Erysipelotrichia > Erysipelotrichales > Erysipelotrichaceae > Massiliimicrobium > Massilimicrobiota sp. An142. Next base: position 31,393 of record NZ_NFLD01000008.1, read on the forward strand.
TTTACAAACTTGGTTTATTAAAGACATCTTGCAAAAAGGTGATAAAATGACAATGGCTCATTCTATTGAAAGTCGTGTTCCTTTTACAGATAAAGAAGTTTTCCAAGTCGCAAGTCAATTAAAAGATAATCAAAAAGTCACAAAAGAAAATACAAAAGTCTTATTAAGACAAGCTGCTAAAAAAGTCATTCCTAATGAAGCTTACAAGAAAAAGAAATTAGGTTTCCCTGTTCCACTTAGAGAATGGATGCGTGAAGATGATCTTTATCAAAAAGTTTATGATGGTTTACAGACACCTATTATTAAACAATTGTTTGATGATCAAAAACTATTATCTATGTTAGAAGACCATAAAAATCATAAACATGACTATTATAAAAAAATCTGGACTGTCTATTGCTTCTCATTATGGCATCAGGTTTTCTTTGCAGAAGAATACAAACACTAAGTTAAATATCTTAGTGTTTTTTTGTTATAGTTATGAAGAAAGAAAAACTCCAATCTTAGTTGATGCTAATGGAAAGGTTACTTTATCGCTTCATTAGCACTTATTAGTGTAGGAATTCTTGTTGTTAATAAAAAAGAAAATCATTGTAGTTATATGTAATGAAAAAGCTGATTGAGTAAGTCACAATGAACGACTTATTCATATCAGCTTTTTTTATACATCACTAAGTTTAATGATTGTGGACATACTTGAAAATGATAACTGTCTGCTTTATATTCTTCACCATCAATATTACAGCTATGACGACAGTAAGCTGTTGCTTCTTTTACTTTATAATAATGGACTTCATGTCGTTTATGTAATTGATGTGATAAAAGATAAGTGACTAGATAAGGTATTTTAATCTTTGGTACACGATCGACAACACAGATATCCATATAACCATCCTGAATTTGAGCTTGAGGTGTGATTTGAAAACCACCACCATAATATTGTGCATTATTTAATGTACAGAGAATCGTCTGATTATCATAAAGACATTTTCCATCTGATACAATCTTTACATGATGATTATCATAACGAAATACTTGTTTAAAAATAGATATAATATAACTCTGTGATTCAGGTACAAATGGAATATCTGGAATATCATGGACTTTATTCGCAATCATACTATCTAATCCAAAACATGCTGCATTAAGATAATATCTGTCATTGATTTGAATGGTATCAACTTTTTGGCTTTTTTGCTTTAATGATTGAATTAATAGTTGACGGATATCCTTTTCTTTTGTAAGTGTACGACAAAAATCATTCCCCGTTCCAAAAGGTAAAATAACGAGCTCATGTTCACTATGTACTAACGCCTGCAACAAGCCATTGATTGTTCCATCTCCACCAACTGCATAAAATCTTGATGGTTCTAAACAATTTTGAATGTATTTTTGACTATCTTGCATTGATGTTGTATAAACAATTTCATATACATATTCCTGCATGATATCATGAATCATGCCTTCTAAATCATGATGACGCTTTGTATCATGCATCATAAAAATATGTTTCATTTTTCCTACTCCTATAGACAATGTGTTATATATCTTTGAAAGCTCCCTTTTTGTATCATAGCTTGATCTTTCATATGATATCCTATATTTATTAATTCTTTTTGCATTGGAACATGTGAAATTAAAACCAGTTCTGATGCAATATCTCTGGTCTTTTCTAAAAGTTCGCATTGTTGCTGATATGTAAATGGACTATATACACCATAAGGAATATCTAAAATACAGACATCATATGTTTTCTTTAATGTTCTCATATCACATCTTTGAATCAATAATGGATCATACCCATAATGTTCTAAGTTCAATCTTGCCTGATAAGCCACATATTTATTGATATCATAACCAACAATATGAGCATTCATGCTCAATCCTTCTAAAACAACAGTTCCTACTCCACAACATGGATCAACAATCGTTTTAGATAAATCATTTCCTAAAGCAATATTAACAACTGCTCTCGCATCTCTTAAGGCTAATGAATGTGAATATGAATAAGGTTTATCATTATGTTGATTCCAGCTCATATCATTTTGATAAATACCAAAATACCATATTTCATGAATTTTTGTAATCGCAAAGATTGTTTGAGGATGATGCATATTCACTGAACCAGCAATAGGCAAGGCAATCTGTTTACATTTATCAATTGATTCCTGATATGGCACATGTGTGATTTCGTTTTTTAAATAGATGACTTTAAAATCATAATAACAATAATTCTGTTGTTCAATAAAATTGATTATTTCATCAAAACAGGCACTTTCATATAAAATATTTAATTTTCCCCTGATATAAACACTTCTGGAATAATCAAAATCCTGATTCGTTATATAATATTTTGTTTGCATATCTTCATGAAAAATATGTCTAAATTCCATTTCACATAAGTTCTGTTCATGTGGCGAATAATTATAAATATATAAATATTTCAGCTTGTTTCCCTCATTTCTTACATTTTTGTTATCTTGATTATTTATAGTATACATAAATTTAGAAATGTTGTAAAATAGAGATACGTTTGGGAGGTGTTTTTTATTTTTGGGATTCAGTATTTAAAAACACATTTTACACATCATCAAAGATATATCATTGTTGCTGTTTTTTCAATGTTTTTACCTTTTTATATGTGTGGAGGGATTTTAATATTTTTAACACTTCGTTTATTATGGAAAGGGGAAATACAGGAAGCTTATAGACAAATACCTAAAAGTCGTTTTATTATTTATTTTAGTTTATTAAGTGCTATTGTTTCTCTGTTTTATCAAAACTATTATGGTTTTGTTTGTAGCATTGGTATTTTAGTGATTTTATCTTTTGTTTTATATTATCGTATTCATATTGATTCACGATTATTTGAATATATAACAAACTGTATTATTGTTTTAAGTATTTTTGCAGCTTTATATGGTTTAATTGAATATATTGGTATTTTGAATTCTTACAATATTGATCAATTTGAAATCATGATTTTCAATCGTCCTCAAGATCGTATTAATTCCGTTTTCTTTAATGCTAATTACTATGCTATGATGATTGAATTCTTTGTTTGTTTAACTTTCTATAAAATATTAAAAATTAAAGATATAAAATTAGAATGGAAAAAATTTATTTATTATGTCGCAGTCATTGGATTAAATCTTTTTGTTTTATTATTGACTGCCTGTCGAACTGCATGGCCTGCATTAGCTGGTGGCATTTTAATTATGTTGATTGTAGACAAGCATTATAAAACATGTGCATGCATATTAGCTCTTGTTATTGTGGCTTGTATTTATTTCCTATTAAATCCATCAAAATTCCCACGTGTTGATAATATTGTTGCTTATTTCATGACACGTGCTGGTATCTGGGAAGTTGCTATTCAAAATATTATAACACATCCTTTGTTTGGTGAAGGCCCTATGACTTATATGCATATTTATCCATTATATCATGGTCATCCAACCGAACATGCTCATAGTATTTATTTAGATCCATTGCTTTGTTTTGGAATTGTCGGATTATTAACTATTGCTCCATATATTTATTCTAATATTCAAAGATTATATCGTTTATGGAAATTAAAAGTTGATAAGACATTGGTTGCATTGATTATATCCTTTACAGTGATGATCTTTATTCACGGGATATTAGATTATACTATTTTCTTTGTTCAGACTGGATTTTTATACCTTTTAATTGCCAGCTCTTTTGATGTTCATAAACATGCTTTAAAAGCTTATGAAAGCCTACGTAAGTAGGTTTTTTATGTTATAATAAATAAGAGGAGTGCGATATCTATGCACAAATGGTTCTGGTATTCTTTAAACCCTGAAGAAAAATTTCAGCGTTATAAACATTCACTTTGGCTTTTGATTCTTGCTATCATTGTGCTTTTCATTAAGTTCGATTTGATAATTGCACTTGGTTATTCTCTTGTCCTCATTATTTTTTCATATCTTGGTTATAAACATTTTCAAAGAGAAGCTATGGCATATAAAGAAAGAAAAAGTTGTCAAAAGACGTTATAAACGTTTTATGACAACTTTTTAAAATAAACCTAAGCGATGCAATTCATGATAAATTCCATCATCCTGTACACTTTCACATATAGCATTTCCATATTGTTTGAGTTCTTTTGATCCATTTGCCATGACAACACCATATTCACAAGTCTGAATCATCGCATAATCATTCATACTATCTCCAAAAGCAATTGTATTTTGAATAGGAATATTTAAATATTCACATACCTTTTCAACAGCTGTTCCCTTATCTGTTCCTTTCATAATAATTTCACCATTAATGACATCTTGAGAAAAGATTTCATGAATGACAAAATGAAATTTATCTGATAGAACACGTTTAGGTTCTTCTAAATCTTCCTCTTTTTCACACATAAAACATAGCTTTTGAATAGGAATAGGATTTTCATCATATTCCTTTAATGGATGAATATTAAAATGTTCTTTTTGTTCATTTAATAATCTCTGTAATTCAGAATTTAAATTTTCTCCATCTTTTAAACGATGTTTTACAAATTCATAATTCATCTTTTCATCTTGAAAAGTCATATGATTAGCTTCTAAATTATATAAAATGTGATGCTGATCAAAAATATGTCTTGCCAGTTGAATATCTTCTTGACTCAAACATGATTCAAAGATTTTTTGACCATGCACCTCAATATATCCACCCGCACTACTGATAATACCATCGAAACCAATTGGAAAAAGTGGTCTAGCTCCTGCATAACTTCTTCCTGTACATAAAAAGACTTCATGTCCATTTTCTTGAACTTGATGAATAGCTTCTTGCACCTTTGGTGATACTCGTCCATCTGGCAATGTCAATGTTCCATCTGCATCTAAAAAGATTAATTTCTTGTCCATCAAATCCCCCCTATTTTCATTATAATCAAATCTCTATAAAAACCAAATTTGTTTCAAATACTGCAAATCTATAATCTTTTTTCAAAGTGTCCATCCACTGACATACCTTCAAAAAATAAAGTAAATGCTTGTGGATCAAGACCTTTAATAATATGTTTGAGTTGATTCACTTCATATTTACTAATCACTGTTACCATAACATAAGTATTTTCTTTTGTATAAGCACCTTTTCCTTGCCAAAAAGTCATTCCACGTCCCATTTCAGATAAAACTTTATTTTGAATTTCTAATTGTTTTGTAAAAATAACACATGTTACATTGATATTTTGATAATGAGTTTTATCTAAAACAAGTGTAAAACATGTCGTATAAATGGCAGAATAAATGGCTATTTCAATATGAAATAAAAATGCACACACAACATAGATTGATAAATTAATAAATAATGATAATTTTCCTACTGAAAAATGTGGTAACTTTTTTGTAAAATAGACACCTAAAATGTCTAATCCTCCACCACTTCCAGAACAGCGTAATGTTAGACCTATACCAAATCCAGTCACAATTCCACCAATAATACAATTGGTAAGAATATCATCAACAAGTGGTGTTGTTGGAATCATGATGAATGTTAAAAAGATAGTTTGAGAAATAACAGATAATAGCGTTCTGACAAAAAAACGTTTAGAAATGGTATGATAAGCTAACATAAATAGAGGTATGTTAATCGCAAAGTTAATAATTCCTGATATATCTATTGAAGATGGAAACATGCCATTACTGATTTGTTCTAATAGTGTTCTTATAATTTGAGCAATTCCTAATACCCCACTACTATATAATTGCACAGGTACTACAAATAAATTTACTCCCAATGCAAAAATAAATGCCCCTAATATAATGAAAAAATATCTTTTACTTTCCTGATTCAAAATCATATCGCTCCCCCTTATAAAGAAAAAAACGCAGTTGCGTTTTTACATATGGTGCCGACAACAGGACTTGAACCTGCAACCTGACCATTACGAGTGGCCTGCTCTACCGATTGGAGCTATGTCGGCATCCTGTATTATTATAATACAAAAAGGAATAGATTTCTACTATTCCTTTGGCGCAATTTTCTTTAATAAACCATTATTTCGTAATCTTGGAGCCATAGCCATATACAGGATTGATGAAATAACAATGGCCATCAAAGCATTCACTGTCGTTGTTATAGCATTCCATGAAGCTAATGCTTTTGCTGCATTATCAGGAGCACCTAAAATAAAAGCAGTATAAAAATAAGAAAAAATAGGTTCTCCAATCACATTAAATAACATACCTGCTGTAGCTGATAAAATAACTGCTTTCCATAACGCTTTCCCTTGCTTATGCTGGATATGAAAAATACGATGTGCAACCAAACCAGTTATGATACCAATCCCTAATTTCAAAATAATTGTTTTAGGCGCTACAATCACATAAGCCGGATCCAACAAATCTGCAATTCCCATACCAATAGCACCTGCAACACCACCAGGTAATCCCCCTAGCAATAAAGCTGCCAACACACAAAAAGTATTTCCTAAATGAAAAGATGTAAAACCACCTGGTGTGGGAATCTTAATCTGTAAAAACATAAATGATATATAACATAAGCCAGCCATTAAACCAACTAAAACGATTTTCAATATTTTTGTATTCATATCTATCACTCCCTATATGACTAACAGTATATATGATTATTGGTCTTATGAAAATATCCAGTTTTGTATTTTTTTATATATCCAGATTGAGTATAATAATATCAAGGAGTGAAAATATGTTAACTTATTCATTTAAAGAATTGGATATACCTATGTATGAATATTTATATCAATGCATTAAAAATGATATTATCCATCAAAAACTCAAACCCCATGAAAAATTACCTTCTAAACGTGCTTTTGCGAAAAATCAAAATGTCAGTTTGATTCTGTAGAGAATGCCTATCATCAGCTTCTAATTGAAGGGTATATTTATTCTAAAGAAAGAAAAGGATATTTTGTAAGTGAACTTCATTATCCCCATTATATAAAAAATCATTCTTCTGTTATGACAAAACCAAAACAAACTCATTATCGTATAGACTTAAAATCAAATTCTGTATCTTCTTTACATTTTCCATTTTCTACATGGTCTAAAATGACACGTCAAGTCCTTTCATCTCAATCACAAGAATTGCTTTCACGTTCTCCACATCAAGGTTGCGAATCTTTAAGGCGTGCCATCTGTTCACATCTTTATGCCTTTTGTGGAATGAATATTTCTCCTGATCAGGTGATTATTGGAGCTGGAAGTGAATACCTTTATAATTTAGTGATTCAATTATTAGGAAGAGATCAGATATATGCCTTAGAAAATCCAGGTCATCACAGTATTTCCCAAGTCTATCACATCAATCATGTCAATTATCATTACATTCCCTTAGATCAACAAGGCATTGATATAAAGGCACTAAGAAAAAGTCAGGCACAAATCGTGCATATCTCTCCTGCTCATCATTTCCCAACAGGTATCACAATGCCCATACAAAGACGTTTGGAATTACTTCAATGGGCAGAAGAATCTCATCGTTATATTATTGAAGATGATTATGATAGTGAATTTCGTATGCGAGGAAAACCACTTTCCCCACTCTTTCAAATTGATCAAAATGAACATGTGATTTATATGAATACATTTTCTAAAACACTAGCCCCATCATTTCGTATCAGTTATATGATTTTACCACCTCATCTCGTTCAAATTTTCCAACAAAAATTAGGTTTCTATACATGTAGTGTATCAAGCTTTGAACAGATTATTCTTGCCGAGTTTATCCAAAACCATCACTTTGAAAAACACATTAACCGTATGCGTAACTACTATAAATCCATCCGTGATGAATTTCTTCTCCAACTTTCACAAAGTCCTCTCTTTTCCCAAATTACAATTACTGAAGAAAACTCAGGTTTACATTTTCTACTTCATTTCTCTTTGCCATATAGTGATAATTTTATTTTAAAACGTGCTCAAGATTTAAGAATCAACATGAGCATGCTTTCCCAATTTTATGACCAACCTTTTGATTCACATACAATCGTGATTAACTATTCTGGACTTTCAATTGAAGATATTCCTTTAGCCGTCCAATTACTGTGTCAGTTATTAATGGAATAAGAGAACTGCTTTATAATTTCCATATTTCCATAGTAGAAGTATAACATAAGCTTTGGCTTTTTGTTATCTTAACCAACCGTCTAAAACCTGTGGGATTGCGGTGCCTCATTTCAAAAGTTTTTCATACAGTTCATGATGTTTAGCATCTTCTCCATCTTGATGCTTACTTTTTGAATTTATATTTACCTTTTCCATGACCAGATACTGGCTCTATAATATCTTTCTGCACTAAATTGGAAAGAAGCTTAGAGGCAGCAGATTGCTTCAAATCAATGACCTTCATAACTGTATATATGCTTCATCATACCCGAACTTCTCAAATAATCTACGAACATGATTTGTTGTATTATTAACAGATAAATCTTTTTGTGTTTTACTAAAAGTGTACTTTCAATATCCACTTTTGTATCTTGAATGTCCACTTCTGTGCTTCCAATATCCACTTTTTTAGTATTTAAAAATCCACTTATATGCATATCTCGGTTATGTAGTTCATTGTCATGCATCTGCATAAAATGTGGAAAAGGAACAATACAATAGGTCAAAAAATCATATATCTGGTTACTTTTTAATTTGCTTATTATAAATATTTACTTTAAGCATTTATTAACCAAACAAAACCAAATTCCTATAATATGAAAAAGATGCTTTCTACACTACATAGAAAACATCTCAATATATTATAAAAAATTTATATTCATACACAAAATACATGTCTTTTGGAAGGGAAAGTCAAGATATATGAAATAAATGATTTTTATGCTTTAAAAAAGTTAAGTCAAGATATTTATATCTGTCACCTTCACTTTTTTAAGGCTTTTTATTTTTTCTGTGGAAACTTTGCATTAGGATAAATACGTTCCATTCTTTCATTTGGATAATGCTGATCTAGAAATTCTTCTACAGGATTTTGAGCATTGATTTGTCCATTTTGTCTTTCTGAATATCTTTGAATAGCTAATCCTGATATGATAATATTGATTGTCATAAAAACAATAAAACACCATGAAAGAATTGTTCCTGTTTTTTTTGGGATTTTTTCAATGAAGTCTGATAATTTTGGATAAATGATTTTAATCCAAATCACAGCCACAATTCCCCAAAAGAAACAGAATAATAAATTAATACGTCCTCCTAAGTTAAAAGGAAGATGACTGTAATCCCAAAAAACTGTTCCAAAGAATACTTCTGTAAAAACACTACATGCATATTCATAGGCTCCACCTACAACCGTTCCAAATAAGAAAATAAAGCGATCACTTTTATAACGATACTGATATAACAGTAAAGTTAATAAAGCACAGCCAATTCCCCAAACAATAGAAAAAGGACCATAAATCACACTACTACGACTCATCCATATGCCTGTTGTATAATGACACCATAATGTTTCAACAATATCTCCTAAAAATGCACCAATAAGAAATAACCATAATAATTTATAAAAAGAACATCCTTTTGCAAATACAGTTGATTTTTCAACTTTTGGCTCATTTAAAATTTCTTTTTTATCAAGATTTGGAAATGCATTCACAAAATGTTTAAGTGTCCATTCAGATATTCTCATGCCTAAACGATCTGCCGTTCTTTGCATGTTTTCTGATACCTCTTTAATGACACCTTTTTTCACACGTGAACGTGTACTTAAAATACCTGTGATTGTTCCAACAAAATCGACTGCCATAACAACACCCATAATAATCAAGAGAATCTCTCCAACGGATGAAGGAATCAAATGAACAGCGTTTAAAAGTGTTGGCTCAATAAATTCAACACAGATGATAGCCATCAACCCCCAAAGAATTGTATAAGGCATATGCACATAACTACCGAATTGGAATCTCTTTCTTGAATAATCCCACCATTTATGGTGAAAAATTTTCTGTAAGAAAAAACCTGTCATATATACAACAAAGGAAGAAATAATTGCTCCTCCTAAAAACATAAAAAACCATTGATCATGAAGTTCATGTAATAAAATAAAAAACAAAACGCCACAAATACCATAGGATGGGCAATATGGTCCATATAAAAATCCAACATCAACAAACTTCTTACGACGATATGCCGCAAGAATAGTTCCTATGACCCAACCGACAAAAGAATAAACAAAAAATATCCATAATTGATCATAAATTAACTTTTCCATCATTTCCCTCCAACATAGTCTATATGATACTATCATAGATATATGAATAATACATGAAGAAAAAAGAAAAAAATCAGAAAGATTTCTGATTTTCATCCCATTGTTTCACAACTCGACATGGATTTCCATAAGCAAGACTATGTGGTGGTATATCTTTGGTCACTACACTTCCTGCCCCAATGACACAATCATCACCAATCGTGACTCCTGGCATGACGGAAACATGAGCGCCAAACCAGACATTACTTCCCACACGAATAGGCAAAGCAATTTCTAATCCCTGATTACGTTTTTGATAGTCTAGAGGATGATTCGCTGTATAAAAACCACAATATGGACCTACAAAAACATAATCACCTATTGTGATACTTCCACCATCCATAAAATAACAAGAGCTATTAATAAAAATATTCTTTCCTAATTGAATACGACTTCCATAATCACACATAAATGGACTTATAATTTCCAGATTTTCTGGATAATAACCTAATAACTGTGTCAAGATGTCTTTTCTTTTTTCAACATCCCCAGGTCTTGTATGATCTAAATCAAAGCATAGATCTTTAGCTTTTATGCGCATTTCTAATAATTGAGCATCATTATTGGCATCATACCATTCTCCACGTTCCATCTTTTCTAATTCACTACTCATGACTTTCTCCTTTTCAATCATTTCTTAATCATTAATCATCTCAATGGCTTCACTGATAGATGATACGATATGTGTTGCCTTTTCTTGAACAATTTGTGGTGAATCATGAAATGTAAATGAACAATCAGCACTTTCTAACATAGGAATATCATTATAAGAATCTCCTATGCCATAGACCATATCCAAATGCAATAATTCTTTCAATTTCTTGACTGCTTCTCCTTTAGAACATCCTCTTTTAACAATATCTATATATTCTTTATTTTGAAAAGCAATAATTTCTTTGCATGTTTCATTTAAATCATGTGTCCATTCTTTGGCCTGTTGTTCATGAACAGCATTAATTGATAATCCAAAAATATGTTCATCTCCAATACAATCAATAGACTCTACATATGTTTGAGCTATTGGAATTTTTGAATCTTTCACTAATGTATAAATACGAAAATCTGCCTGAATAGAAACTTCAGCTTTTTGATGATATTGTTGATAAATAGCTTTCATAATCTCTTTAGATATTGTCTGTTCATATAAGACATGACATTCTTTATCTAAAATGCAAGCGCCACTGCTTACAATATAAAAATCTGGTTGAATACAATCTTTGATATAATGTTGTACACCTATCAATGGTCTACCTGTACATAATCCAAATAAATGATGTTTTTGAAAATGAACAATAGCTTGTTGATCATTTTCTTTGACACCATCTTCAAAATATAATGTTCCATCAAAATCACTGGCTAATGCTTTCATTGTTGACTCCTTTTAAATAATAATCTATCATCTGTAATTCTTCTATCTTAATGCAATGAGGAACTTGTTTATGTAAAACCAATTGTTGGCATTTGGCAAGTGGCATCCATTGAACTTCTTCCACTTCTTCTTTTTGCAAGACAAAATCGCCATCATACCATAAGACATAAACATGCGAAACTTGTACATTATGAAATGGTTTTTCATGAAATACATTGTGGCTATTGCTGTAACTTGTACCAATATAATGTAATTCACCCTTTGTCGTCTCGACTCCCAGTTCCTCTTTTAATTCACGTAATGCCGAAGTTTCAAAGTCACTTCCTGCTGGAATATGACCAGCACTTGAAATATCATAACATCCCGGATAAGAATCTTTATTGAGGCTACGTTTCTGTAAAAGAATTTCGACATCCTGCTTTTTTCTTAATAACCAGACATGGCTAGTACGATGACGAATGCCATGACGATGTGCATATTCTCTTTCTACAATTTCTCCCGTTGGATTTCCCATTTCATCTACGATATCTAAATATTCCATCAACTCATCACCTCTTTCTATTCTACTACATTTTACATTTTAAATAAAAGATAAAACTCTTAAAACCCATATCCAAAATGTTAAAGAAAAACCACTCAGTAATGTTGTTAACATGACAACATTACTGCTTAAAACACCAGCATGTCCCATATTCTTTGCCATGACATAACATGTCACTGTTGATGCAGAACCTAGCATAACCAAAATAGCTATTAACTGTTCCTGACGAAAACCTAAGATGATAGCAAGTGGTAAAAACAGGAAACAGAATCCAAACAATTTAAAGAAAGATGCTAAAAAGGCAGGTTTTATCTGACTGATAGCTTTATCCAAACGAAAAGAAGCACCCATCGCTATCAAACCTAATGGTGTAGCCATATTGGCAACATAGGATACACTTTTTGAAAGAATGGTCGGCATTGGTAAAGAACATAAAGACCATAAAAATCCAACTGCAATCCCAATAATAATCGGATTCTTTAATATTCCTAGACATGTCTTCTTCAATAAATCACAATTGACTCCATCCCCATGAGGCTGATAGAAAGACAAGATAATCACAGCAAATATATTATATAAAGGTACACTTCCTATAATCATTAGTGGTCCCATTGTAGAACTTCCATATATGTTTTGAATTAAAGCGACTCCCAGCAAGGCTGCACTACTGCGATACGTTGCCTGAATAAATTCACCTTGAATACTTTTATCTTTTAAAAATTTTGATATTATCATCGCAATCAAAATACTTATAAGTGTCACAACAAAACAAAATGCAACAAAAGAAAAATTCCATACTTCTAAAAAATCAACTGTCGCCAAATCTTGAAACAAAAGAACTGGCAAAGGAAGCATAAAGACAAAACGATTTAATTGAGAAGCAAATTCTTCACTCATCCACCCTAACTTTCTTAAAAGCATTCCTAAAACCATCATCAAGAAAACTGGAACTGTCGCATTGAAACTAAATAATAAACTATCCATGTTTAAACCTCATCAGGAAATAATATTTTTAAAATACGTTCTAAGCCCTGATTTTCAATAGCACAACAAACCAGATCTGCTTTTTGTTTTAATACTTCAACAGCATTCCCCATCGCAACACCAACTTCACAATATTCAATCATTTCCATATCATTCAATCCATCCCCAAAAGCATATGTCTGTTGACGACTCACATGATAATAATCTAAAACTTTTTGAATGCCGACAGCTTTAGAAATGGTTGGTGAAAAGAATTCAAAAGCATTTTCACTGCCATGTTCATCATGATGAATAACACTGCCAAATTTATCCTGAATATAATTTTCTATTTTTGCTTTATCTTTATTTAAAACATTAGCTTCTATCTTGATTGTTCTTTTTAAAACCTCATCTTTATCAAAATCCAATTGGAACATTTCTTTCATACCAGCCTGAGAAAAGAAATCATAAAGTTCATGATAGCTAGGATCAATATAAATCGCATCAGCTGTTTCTAACATATAGTCACATCGCAGGTCTTCTAGCATCTGAACAGTTTTCACACATAGTTTGTAATCCATTCTATCTTCATAAATAGATTGCCCATCAATTTCAACATATCCACCATTGGCTAATATATATCCATCAAATCCTACATTTAATAAATACTGATTGATCATAGCTTTAGGTCTACCACTGGATATAAATATTTTATGTCCCTGCTCTTGAATTCTTTTTAATTGGTAAAGAGCCCCTTGTGGTATGTCAGGAATACCTCTAGTAGTATCTAATAATGTTCCATCAACATCAAAAAATAATATTTTTGATTGCATGATTCCACCCCCATAACTGATATCTATTATATAAGTTTTTGATTGATTTTGCTTTCTTTTTTCAAGAATGGAAATAGAAAAAGACAAACATTTCGTTTGTCTTTACTCACTACGTAATGCTGAAACAGGATCACTCTTCGCTGCTTTGCTGGAAGGAATAATACCACCAATCAAAGTTAAAACAACGCTAAGCACAACTAAGATGACACCACCTGCCACTGGTAAAGAGGCACTGACATCTACATTACCAGCAATCGAATGAATAATCATGTTTCCTGGTATCAACAATAACAATGTAATCACAATACCTAAAACACCTGCAAGTAATCCTATAATAAATGTTTCGGCATTGAAAACTTGTGAAATATTACGCTTAGATGCACCTATTGCACGCAAGATTCCAATTTCTTTTTGTCGTTCTAAGACACTGATATAAGTAATAACACCAATCATAATAGAAGATACGACTAAAGAAATAGCGACAAAGGCAATCAGTACATAACTAATCACATTAATAATGTCAGTTACTGATGACATTAAAGTACCTACATAATCTGTATAAGAAATCACTTTATCTTCATCAGTTTTTTCCATTTTGGCATTATAATCATCTAAAATATTCACAACATTTTGTTTTGTTTCAAAATCTTTTGGATAAATATTAATGCCACTAGGTTCATCAAAATCAGCATATCCTAATGTTTTTAAATTATTTTCATAAGTTGAAGTTTCTGTTGTCATAAGTGAGACCATAAGTTCAGACAACTCTTCTTCACTCATATTCATTTGAATAGCTTCAGAAAATGCAGTTGGATCAATTTGAATCGCTGATTGCATATTTTGAGCTAATGTTCCCATTTGTTTAGACATTTGAGCACTGATTTGTTCTTCTAAGGATTGAGAAATCTGTGCTGTATATTGTGTCATCATTGTTTGAATCTGATTTTGTAATAATGTTTCAAACTGCCCTGTTAAACCACTATCTTGAAGTAATTGAATAACATTTTGTTGAATCAAACTTTGTGCACGAGATGTTTTAATATAAGTCATAAAATAAGTCTGTATCTGAGTTGAATCCGTCAACTGATTTTCAACCATATAATTTTGAAAATCAGTTGTGATACTTTGACTTAAAGATTCAATCTGTTCTCTTGTAAACTCAACATTTAATTGTGATAAGATTGCATCCATATCAATAGAAGGCATATTTGACATATCTAATTGAATCTGGCTTAAATCCAGCTCACCCATTCCTTTTGTCAATTGACTTTGATCTATTGAAAACGCACTCTTTAACTTCTCTGTATCAACACTAAACAATGAATTCATATCAAACTCTTTATTATTAGCTTCATTAAAAGCATTACCTGTAAACACGTCAATATCTTTATTTTCTAATTGTTTTTTCACAATTTCACTTGCTTGAGCTTGTTCAATCACATGTGTTGTCAGTGACTGGGGATAACCAATACCCGTTTGAAGCATTGTCGCTGTTGTTCCTTTGGCTGGTTGAACAATCCCAACAATTTTTATAGTTTCACCATTTTCAATCAATTTTTTCATATAGGATTGATTATCTGTTTTATCTCTATATAAATCATATTCTTCATCATATTCATAATAATCTGCTGCATTGACAAGCTTAAACTCTTTTCCTAATACATCTTCATATAAATAAGTATCTGTATTCTCTGGAGCATTGACTTCTTCCTCTTGAGAGAACTTATCTACCATATCATCTAATTCAGAAAAATCTCTTAACCCCAATGTATACGACATTAAATCATTAATCTTACCATTTTGTGTTAAAACCAGAACACACTCATTATAAGCCTTTGGCCAACGTCCCGCTTTAACATCATATTGATCTACATATAGACTTTCATCACTAGGCATTTCATAAAAAACATCGGTACTCATCATTGTTGACATCATGCTGTTTCCACTACTTGAAGAGCCTAAACCAAGTGATTGAAACGATTTATCAGGATGAACCTGTCTGATATTTTCTGTATCTGTACTGTATATTTGTGGTGATACATTATACGTATACTCTACAGCATTTGTATATTCTTTAATATGACTGTCACCACTATCTAAATATTCTTTTAAAGAAGCCAAGTCATTAGAACCAATCTTTGAAAACATATTGGTAATCATTTGAATAACTTGTATCTGGCCTTCTTCTTTATTTTCACTTTGACCATCTTGAACATCTACCATCAAAGATGTCATATCAAAACCTGTACTTTGTATTTGCAGTGGATATTCAGATAATGTTTCTTCTTCAATTGATCGAATATATTGATTGACACCATTAGAAAGCGATAATATCAATGCAATCCCAATAATTCCAATAGACCCCGCAAAAGATGTTAAAATCGTACGGGCTTTTTTGGTACGTAAGTTATTAAAACTTAAAGATAAAGCTGTTAAAAAGGACATTGAAGATTTTCCCATGTTTTCATGTCTTGGTTTATCCAATTCATGTTCACTGAATTCATATGGATCAGAATCACTACGGATTGTTCCATCTCTTAATTCAACAATACGTGTTGCATAAGCTTCTGCCAATTCAGGATTATGTGTTACCATCACAACAAGACGATCTTTGGCAACTTCTTTTAACAGTTCCATAACCTGAACACTGGTATCACTATCAAGTGCCCCAGTAGGTTCATCGGCGAGTAAAATATCTGGATCATTAACCAACGCTCTTGCAATGGCGACACGCTGCATTTGTCCTCCAGACATTTGATTTGGTTTCTTGTGTCCCTGATTACCTAAACCCACCTTTTCCAAAGCTTGCTTTGCTCTCTTTTTACGCTCTGCTTTAGAAATACCAGATATCGTCAAAGCCAATTCAACATTAGCCAGGACAGTCTGATGAGGAATCAGATTATAGCTTTGAAAGACAAAACCTATGGTATGATTACGATAGGAATCCCAATCTCTATCTTTATACTTTTTAGTCGAAATGCCATTGATAATCAAATCACCTTTATCATAACGATCTAATCCACCAATAATATTTAAAAGTGTTGTCTTTCCACTTCCACTTGGTCCTAATATCGCAACAAATTCATTATCTCTGAGATTAAGACTTACGCCATCTAATGCCTTTTGAACTAAATCACCCGTTTTATATTGTTTATATATATTCTTAATTTGTAGCATTCTCTTATCCCCTTTATATAGAATATATACTATTAAATCCTTTTTATTTGAATTGAAAATGAACATTTATATATTTCTATCGTATATCGACATATTTCCCCGGAAATAGTCCTCTTTTTATATATTCCCACAAAAAAAGAATATACATACTTATATATTCTTTATCTCTGGCGAGGTTCATATAAACGTGTCATATCAACATTCTCTAATTGTAATAACTTGATTTTATTATCAATACCACCCGCATATCCTGTTAAACTTCCATCTTTTCCTACAACACGATGACATGGAATAATGATGGATATAGGATTATGCCCAACAGCCCCACCTACTGCCTGAGCTGACATTGTTTTTTTATTTAATGCTTTTGCCACCTTTTTAGCAATTTCCCCATAAGTCATTGTTTGACCATAAGGAATCTCACACAATATTTTCCATACCATCTGTTGAAACTGTGTGCCTTTTGGTGTTAATTTTAAATCATTGATGGAAGGTTGTCTTTGATGAAAATAATCATCTAACCATTTTTGAGTTTGTATCAATATGGGATGATTATCTTTCTTTATAATATTTTCTTTGATATTTCCTAAAAAGTATTTCTGCCCTTCAATCCATAATCCAATCAAACCTTCTTCATCACATACCAACAAAAGATTTCCTAAAGGTGATTGATAATATGTCTGATAATACATAAGTCTCACTCCTTATCATCATTTTATCATTCCCTATTTTTCTATACAACTATTCTGTCATATATAAGTTCATTCTTGATGAATATGATAATCATAATGAAGTCTCAAATGAAATAAAAAATGCAGTCTTGACAACAAGAAAGTTTATTTATATAATACAGGCGTATAGAAAAAAGGCGATGAATAGAAGAGTAATTGTTATGATTGATAACAAGAGAGTCCTGATGGTGGAAATGGACAATCATAGTAACGACGAATAAAGACTAGGAGCCGTATTTTGGATCGTATGTGATAAAATAACGTGTGCCGCGTTACAGGCTAGACTCTGATAGGAGTTGAAAAGGTTTATGCAGTGATGCATAAACGAATGAGGGTGGTAACACGATAATCTCTCGTCCCTTGTGGATGGGAGTTTTTTTATTGGAAAGGAGATATTATGGAAGAAAGACATTTTAGTGAACAGGAATTAGTAAGACGTGAAAAGTTAAATTTTTTAAGAGAAAAAGGTATTGATCCATTTGGGCAAAGATTTGATGTCACTGCTTTTTCAACAGAGATCAAAGAAAAATATGCAGGAAAAACACATGAAGAATTAGAAGAAGCTGCGATTGAAGTCAAAGTTGCTGGAAGAATTATGACAAAACGTCGTAAAGGTAAAGTATGTTTCATGCATATTCAAGATAAAGAAGGACAAATCCAAATTTATGTCAGAAAAGATGTTATTGGTGAATACAGTTATGAAGTTTTAACAAAAAGTGATATTGGAGATATCGTTGGGATTGTTGGGACTGTCTTTGTGACAAATACTGGTGAATTATCTGTCAAAGCTTCTGAGTATATTCACTTAACAAAAGCATTACGTCCTTTACCTGAAAAATATCATGGTTTAAATGACGTTGAAGAAAGATATAGAAGAAGATATGTTGATTTAATTATGAATGAAGAAGCAAGAAAGATTGCTTTTACAAGACCAAAGATTATTCGTTCTATTCAACATTATCTTGATGGTTTAGGATATACTGAAGTTGAAACACCTGTATTAAATCCCATTTTAGGTGGTGCTTCTGCTCGTCCATTTATTACACATCATAATACTTTAGATATGAATTATTATTTAAGAATTGCGACTGAATTATCTTTAAAAAGATTAATTGTTGGTGGTATGGATGCTGTTTATGAAATTGGACGTTTATTTAGAAATGAAGGTATGGATAGAACTCATAATCCAGAATTTACAACAATTGAAGTTTATAAAGCATTTAGTGATCTAGAAGGAATGATGGATTTAACTGAAGGTATCATTTCTAATGCTGCGAAAGATGTTTGTGGTACATATGATATTGAATATAAAGGACATCAGCTTTCTTTAGCTCCTGGATTTAAACGTATTTCTATGACAGATGCTATTAAAGAACAAACTGGAATTGATTTTGCAGGAGATATGACTTTTGAAGATGCGAAAAAATTAGCTGAAGAACATGGTATTGAAGTCGAAGCACACTTTGGTTATGGTCATATTATTAATGAATTCTTTGAAAAATATGTAGAAGAAACAATTGTTGATCCTACATTTGTTTATGGACATCCTGTAGAAATTTCTCCACTAGCAAGAAAAAATCCTCAAGATCCTCGTTTCACACAGAGATTTGAATTATTTATCTGTGGTAATGAATATGCAAATGCATTCAACGAATTAAATGATCCTGATGATCAATATGAAAGATTTGCAAATCAGTTAAAAGAAAAAGAACTTGGAAATGATGAAGCTAACGAAATGGATTTAGATTATGTAGAAGCTTTGGAATACGGATTACCACCAACAGGTGGAATGGGAATGGGTATTGATAGACTTGTTATGTTGTTAACTGGTCAAGAATCTATCCAAGAAGTTATCTTGTTCCCTCAGATGAAACCAAGAGCAAAATAGTCGATAAAATCAAGATAATTTTGATTTTATAAATTAAAAATATAATGAAAATATAGCACATATTTATGAATTTATAAAATGGTTTTAGATGTTTATAATGAATTAAATATGTGCTTTTTTATGAATAATGATTTTAGATAAATTATTATACTGGACATAAAGTGGACATATGAGAAATTAATTTTTGTATGTTTTTGAAGATTTTTATACCACATTTATAAAATGGACATACTTTTTTATAGTGGACATTTTAGATTGAAAAAAGAAGCAATCGCTTCTTTTTCATTTATAAATTATCAATATAGTCATCTAATAATTTTCTATGTTTCTTATATATGTGAAAATACGTATCTCTAAGAGTTTTAACTGTATGTCCTAACCTATCAGCAATTAGTTGTTCAGATAGCATAGGGTTAGATAATAAATATGAAGCGTGAGAATGACGTAGACCATGAAAAGTAATAGGTTTAACTCCATATTTCTTTACATCTTCATTAAACCATCTTCTTATTGTTCCATTAGAAATATATTTTTGATCACCAAAGATAAACCATTCATCATTAAAATTTCTTAATTGACTAATGTAATTATATCTTGTTGTAAGTTTTTCAACAATCTTATGAGGCAATTTTATAGTTCGATATGAATTACCAGTTTTAGGGGATGTAATTTTAGATGTTAAAGCACTTAAAGATTGTTCAATGGTTATTGTTCCTAAAATTAAATCAATGTGTTTCCATTGCAAAGCACATAGTTCTCCAATCCTTACTCCTGTATAAAAACAAAATTCATAGATATCATATCTTTGTTCATCCTCAATATGTTCCATAAACTTATTATATTCATCAATTTCCCAATAATTATCTTTGCTAGTCTTTTCTTTAGGTTTAGCATTGGGATTTTTAGGCTGTTTTACTGAGGAACATGGGTTTTTAATAAGCCAGTCACGTTTAACAGCGTATGTAAGTAATCCTGATAAATGTAGTAATATTCCTTTAATTGTTTCATCAGCATATTTTTTCCCATTAACTCCATCACTATAGATATTATTAATCCATCTTTGAATTTCAAAAGAAGTGATTTCATTAATACATCTATTTCCAAAAGTAGGAATAATAATATTATTTTCAATTCTTTTATATCCTTTTAATGTTGATTCTTTTAAAGAGAGGGGAGCATCTATATGATACTCCCTAATAACATCTTTAAGTTGTATTTGACTAGTAGGTATTTTTTGATGATCTTCGAGAAACTTTATTTCAGCAAATTTAGCTTCTTTGCGTGTTTTAAAGCCTCTTTTTTTATAGTATCTCGTCTTAGCATTTGACTGTTTTGGGAATTGTCCATAAAATGTCCAAGTCCCATTTTTTTCTTTTCTTAGAGCCATCTAATTAACATCCTTATTCTTCTTTGAATCAACAATGCGCTTACTTTCGATTGCTTTTGCTCTATTACTACAGTCTAGCCCTAAATAGTTTCGCTCAAATTCAATAATGGTTGACTTTGGAAAAATGTAATTTTTTCCAACCTTAATTGCTTGCAATAGCCCCTCTTCACGTAATATACTAATCATATTTACGTGAACATGTAAGATTTCAGCAACTTCTTCTCGAGTAAACATTCTAATTTCAGACATAATTCTCTCCTCCTCAAATTTTAATTAATTTTATTTTCCCATTTTCAATGACAAAATCCAATCCGATGTCTAACATGATGAATTTTTCTTTTAGCTTATCAACAGATAGTGGACGATCATTTCGTTCCCCTTTTTCTTTTTTGAACCATTCCCAAAAATGTTTTGACATCACAGAGTGAAAATATTTTTGGTCTTTTTTTGTTTCATAAGGAAATTCCTTATTGAGTAAATCTTGAATTGAAAGAAGAAATCTATCGGCGTTCAATCGACTTGATGACAATATTTCCCCCTCAATACTTCCTCCAACTTTTTCTAAAACCCAGTTCACCTTGACATCAAATGGATTCTCAGCCATTCTTAACTGATTTAAGTTATTAATTTCGGTATACATTTTTGAAAATCCTAAATAATTGAATCTATAACCAAATACATAAGGATCATAATAGCTCATGTTGCGATAATCTATACCTTCTTTTGTATTAAGATAATGCACAGGTTTTAATTCTTTATACACCTCAATGTCTTGCTTAACGGATTTAAACTTCTTCTTTTTAGTGTAGCAATTTCCCACAGAAACTGCTAAAGATTGATTTGATTCACAAATCAAATACAAGTCAAAATAGTCATGTTCTGTTATAACCGATCTTTTACGGCCAATCATTTGAACAATTTCTACTGGATCGTCGTCTAAACAAACAATATTTCTCAATTGAGTCGAACGTATATTGACTCCATTATCCAACAAGCAAGTACTTATTAACACCTTTTGATAAAAAGTTTCCTCTTGAATCAAAATTTCAAATGTTCTCTTTTGGATTTCAGTTCCTCCATCAGCAGATTCTCTATCCAAAAATACGACTTCATTTTCTCCCAAAACTTTAGAAAGTTGGTTATAGATATCTTTGCCTTGTGGAATTGATTTCACAAAGACGAGCCATTTATCTTTAGATTTAATAACTTGCTTTAAGAGATCACGTTCAAATGATTCAAAACTGATAATATTACGAATTTTTGTAGCATTATTTTTCATAGTGTAAATGAAAGTTTTCTGTGCAACTAAAAGTTCGTTCTTATACTTTCTTTTTAATCTCTCTATAATTCGAATTTGTATGTATTGATTTGTAGCACTCATGAAAATCTTGATTGCTCTCTTCGTTCCCATAATTTTCATAAGACTGAGATTAGTCAAAGAATTAAAATCAGAATCCGCTAGAAAATAATGCGCTTCATCACATACAATATAATCAAATTGGTCTAATATATCAGATGTCATATCTACATCTTTTTCTAATTCTTGATATGATAGAACCCTAACAAGCATATAGTTTCTATTTAAACAACTGTTTTTCAAATGATTTTCAATTTGCTTTCTATTTGCTCGTCGATTAGTTAAAACTAAAATGCGATATTGACCTAGCTGTGCTAATTTCTCAATAAAGGTTGACTTACCAGTTCCTGTCCCCGAGCATACAAAGATATATGAATCGTTGTACCATTTTGGAAATTCTTTCATCAAATAATCACCTATGTAAAGATAATCTTCTGGTATAACAACCTCCTTCCACTTCAACATCACTTCCAAACTATTTTGGTTATCAGTTATTGGATAACAGTAATTTATTGCTTGCTTTTCTAGTGTTATTGGATTTTCCACCTCCATTCTTCTGACAACATCAGTTCGCAATCTTTTGATAGGATTAATTAACATTTTTTTATCCATCTTTTTTTCCTCCTCTTTTTATTTTTCTGGTGCTATGATATCATGATTTTAAATAAAGTTTTTCAAGCTACAAACTGCACTTCAAAAACTTTGTCAATACTTTTTTTAAAATTTAAGGAGAAAATTATGCTAGGAAATTTTACCAATTTAACAATTAATGAAAAGCAACCAGTTGATGAAAAACAAATAAAAAATTCAGAATATAGGAAAAATTATTTATTCCCTTCTTCATTACAATATGATTTTAATTACGATACAATGGATGAATTGTATAATTTGCTTTTAAACATAGTTGATAAGAAAAATCATAAAATAGACAATGAAAATATAAAAAAATTTATTAAACACATAAAAAACCCCATTAAACAGATTACAAATGATTTATTTAAATTTTTATCACAATCAAAACCATTGGAGGACGATTCAAAAAAATGCAACAAATCAAAAAAAGGCAACGAATCAAAACTAAATATATACAATGAATTATTATTTTATATTTTATTTTTTGTTTTATATAATCTTACCTATGAGACTGAAAAAAAAGATCATGTAACTTTAGATCAACTCATTTACTATGACATAAGAAAATTCAAAGAATGTAATCGTAATTTATCAAAATATCTTAAAAAGTATGGTCATTCTCCAAAAGACATATCAGGTCCTTTCGATAAAGACCCTAATTTCATATCAACTTTTGGTAAAGAATTTACCTATTTTGCTCAATTATACGGTAAAAGTAATATTTTTGACATACTATCCTTAGTTGCTGAACATCCAGAACTCCAATCAGATTTTGATAAGGCACTCGAAATAATGAATTCTGAAAAATTCAAAGAATTGAATTCTGAATCAGAATCTTATACTAAATATAAAAAATCCGACTTCGATATTAGAAGACACGAAACTAAGATATCTATTGATTTTTTTCAAATTACTTATAAACAGTTTCTTATCTTTAATCACGATATTTTAAAAGAAATGTCCTGTATACTTAATAATGTAGATAAAGAAAATTTTGATAACTTATCAGATTTAGACAACAAAATCAAAAAATTTTATAATCAGTATAACTCTCTACTACTCAACATGTATAAATATTTAAAATATTTTGAACTGTCTGCTTCTTCACAACTATATTATAGAAAAACTTACTTTTTATTTATTTTTCAATTTTTTATGCAATTTAATTTCCCATTATTAAGTCACCTTTCTAAAAATATCTCTTTAAACTATTCAAGCATAAGAAGTACTTCTTTTAATTTTGATAAATACATAAATTTTAGTATTAATAAAAATAATTCTATCACTTATCTTAATAGTATCTATATTGATAGTGAAAATAAATATTCAGAAAACAATATGTCTAATTTTAATTACCTAAAATCTTACCTTGAAGATATTCCAAATTTTTTAAGTCCAACTTTATATAGAGAAATCGTCCATAGATTTATTAATAAAAACGATCTAATTAATGAATTAGTTGAATTACAGTATCAATTAAACTATCTAATTTCAATTATATCTAATTATGCTTTTTTAAATGGTACAGAAAAAGAAATATCTAATAATATTACTATCTTAATCAGTAAACTTAAAAAACCAACCTATATTGCTGATTTTGAAAAAGGACTTGACATTTTATCTATACTACATTCTCAAGAAGAACATTCTAAAGATTCTAACATATTCTTTCAAAATTATGAAAACATTATTTTTTTCATATATAAAGACATTCAAAATCGTACTATGAAAACTGAATAAAATTACTAGTTTATTCACATCATCATTTAATGAAATAATCAAAAATATTAATGGTAAATTATATCTTTTGACAAAACACTATATATAGCAATTTGTCACATTTTTATATCACTTTTTATTGCAAATGAAAATAGAGAGAAAAATTCCTCTCTGAATTATTTTACCCTTTTAAAATTCAATCCCTTATAAGCCCTTACTGGATTTCCTCTAGTAAGCTGATTATGCTTATTCCAATTTTCATATTGTATAACCTTATTGATAGATGAGTTTTTTTCATCTATCTTTTTCATTAACCTTAAATAAGCAATCTTCTTATTTTGAATCTGACTACGCTGATCCATTGATACTACGCTTATTCCAGTTGGTATATGTATAGCCCTAATGGCTGTAGATACCTTATTGACATTTTGCCCTCCTTTACCTGATGAACGAAAAGCTTCATATCTAATATCATCATCCTTATCAAATCTGAATTTATCTTGCAGTATAGACACATCAATAAACCAGTTTTTTCTTTTATGATTTTCTCTAAATAAACTTCTACATCTCCATTGAACACTTCCTTCCAAAAAAGATAGGTCTTGCTCACTGTAAAAAACAGCACTCTTTAAACATTGCTTATCACTGAAATTCGTTGAAACAACTTCAAGGTTAGGAAATTCTGTTAAAAGTTCCTTATAGAATAGATAACATGCTAATTCACATTCTTTTGGTGAACCTTGTCCAGCGCTAATCTGTATCAACATTTATAAGTCACCATTGGTTTTAATGTTGCGATAATTTCTATACATTTATATTGTAAAAGTGTTTCAATAACGTCATCTATTCTTTTATACGCTTCAGTTGCTTCTTCATATAACAATGCCTTGTCCTTTGATATGACATAGCTTCCTAATGAAGTTCTTTTCAGTTCATCTCTTTTATATTTTGACTGAAGTTTTCCCTTACACTCACTTCTCATGATCTTTCGACCACATCCATGACTCACCGAGTACAACTCATCATTACGAGGTATAGTTTTCACTATGTAAGAAGAGCTCCCTCTTGTTCCTGCTATAATCGCATAGGTATGACCCAATGATGATATGCTTCCTTTTCTATGATAGTATTTCCCATCAGCCATTTCCAAATAATTATGTATGCAATCAATGACAATTCTATTATCTGATTTGATATTTGCCATTTGTGTAAATATATCAGCAAGATGATTGCGATTATCTCTTGCATATGCAAGAGCTTTGTCATGTTCTTCAATATAGGAATTGAATCTTTCACTACCTTCTTCCAATCCTTCTAATGAAGCATATTCTCTATAGATTGATTCTCCTATAGCTCTTGAGCCTGAATGAATCAACAAATAGGCTTTCTTTGTATCAATACCTAGTTGATTAGCTAAATCTTGATTATAGACCTTATCAATGGCAGTCAATTCAATAAAATGATTTCCTCCACCAATGCTATATTTTCCATAGATCCCTGTATTCTCAAGTTTTTTCACAAGTCTTTCTACTTTTATCTTTCTTGTCTTTTCCTGAGTTTCATATAGGGTTATTCCACATCCAATGTCATTTCCTATTAGAAACGGATATATAAATTGCTTTGTACAGACAGTACACCCTACAGGCTGTTTTCCCATGTGAAGATCGGGCAATCCTACAATGGATTCAACGCCTTTAAAATCTGCTATGAATTCGAGCTGTCTTATTGCATTATCCTCCATCCATAGCTTGTTATTTTTCATTATTTCAACTTTCATAAATCCTCCTGTGTTCAAGCAATCACAAGAGCATATAAAAAGCATAGCAGATAATCCACTATGCTCGTTTTTCCGTACACTTGTGATTAGCTACTTTTCTTTTATCTATTATATTGTGTTTGTTTATATGTCTTAGCATAGCCATCACACCCTTTCTTATTGCTTAAAGCATATCATATTTTATTCTTATCTACAAGATAAATCTTTTCTTTCGCATATTTATTCATGATATCAATATCATAAAACTCAATATAGAATGTCAGTGAAGGTCGTTTATATGTATATTTTGACTTTCTTTTCCCACTCCATACAAAGCTTGTAAATGGTTTAGAAAACCAGTCATACTTTTCATCATAGCAATCTGAAAAATCATCCTTGGTAAAGATTTCATTGAAGAAATAGTCTACCAGATCAATAGCTTCTTGCTGGTACCATACCTGTGGAAAAGAATAATAGATAATGCTTCCGTTGATATGACCATCTGCATTGACTAGAATCTTGTAATCAGGAATATCTTCTATTTTTTTGATGTTGTCATGAAAATATCTTTTCATTCTTTCAAGATTGATTCTGCATTTATAAGTCGTCCACCTAGTATATTTGAGATTCTTGACAATCTTCTTTAAATCCTTATCATCAATCCATACTTTTGTTGTTCTGAAAATAATATCATATTCACAATTATCATCAAACGCAAATGTATTTGGTCTTTTATTCTTCCTTATAGGCAAATAGATTATTGCATATGGATTGAATGCTAATATACAGAAACTAGCAATCAAGTATTTTAGACATTGAACATTTCCATCAATCCATGCACCACCATACCACCAGTCTGCCCAGTCAATGATCCAAAGACGATCATGTTCAAAGGGAATGTATATATAGTAATATTTCTTTTTGTAAGGAACCTTATATCTTCTAAACTTGTATGCTTCCATATGCTACTCTCCAAATAGGATTCCATGTTCGGCAAAACTGAAATATCCTCTTTCACTGGTAATAATATGGTCTATAATTGGAATCTGTAAAATCTTTGACGCTTCAATAAGCTCTTTGGTTGTGTCAATGTCTGTCTGAGATGGTTCAATCGTATTGCTTGGATGCGTATGAAAGAGCATTATCTTTGAAGCATTGGAAAGTATAGCTCCCTTAAATACCTCTCTAGGATGAGCTAATGTCATATTGACTGTACCTACCGAACATATCTCAAACGAATTGATTTCATTGACATTATTCATCATGATAACTCCAAAACATTCACGATCTGTATTATCAATAATATTGCTGATGGCTTCAAATGCTCTATCTGGATTTGTAATACCTTTGCTTTCATACTCAACTGTCTTTTCTCTACATATCTTCAATGATATAAAATCAACTTTTTTCTTCATCTTCTTTCATCTCCTTTACTCTTCTATAAAAGGTAGTCTTGCTGTAATTCAGCAATTTCATTGCCTGTACAGCAGTCATTTCGTTATTCTTCCATTTTTCATATATTTCATCAAATCTATCATTTCGAAT
This sequence comes from Massilimicrobiota sp. An142, assembly GCF_002160725.1. Lineage (NCBI taxonomy): Bacteria > Bacillati > Bacillota > Erysipelotrichia > Erysipelotrichales > Erysipelotrichaceae > Massiliimicrobium > Massilimicrobiota sp. An142. The sequence goes on from NZ_NFLD01000008.1 coordinate 59,549, forward strand.
TTTCTTTCTACCTTGATATTTACCATTAACCTTAGCTATGGCAATTCCCTCTTTTTGTCTTTGAAGAATGTAATCACGTTCTAGCTGAGCAACAGCCCCAAAAACAGTAAGCATAAACTTACCTGATGGTGTAGACGTGTCAATCCTTTCTTTCATGCTGACAAATTGCACTCCTTTAGCAACCAATTGATCGACCAGTTCCAACAAATCACGTGTATTACGTGCAAAACGACTGATTGATTCTACAACAACAATATCACCACTTCTAACAAAATCCATCATTTCCTTAAGCATAGGTCTTTCCTTATTTTTACCACTAATTTTATCAATAAATATTTTTTCAACATCCAGCTTCTTCATGATGACTTCCTGTCTTGCAATATTCTGTTCAACAGTTGATACTCTGATATATCCAATTTTCAAATTTATCACCACTTTTCATAAAACTTAATAAACAAAAAGCGTTCCACTAAGTCACAATTTTAAGTGGAACGTTCCAAAATACGTTATTCAACTTTAATGGTACAAAGAAAAAGTATACCACTAGGGTATACTCTAAAAGCACTATGCTCTACGTCTTTTTATAAAAAGATATCCAATAGCAATAGATGAAATTGCAATACCAATAATAGGCAATAATAATTGATTGCTATCTGCAGTTTGAACTGGTGTAGTTTCAATTTTTTGATTATCTTCAACTTTTAAATCTTCTATATTTGAATTATCTGCTTCATGTGATACTTCTATTGTAGGCAACTCCTTTTCAGCCAAGAAATATGTTGAACAATGAGTAATAACAAATTCAACATATCCATTTTTTACTTCGATACCTTGACTTGCTTTTTCAACTTCTTTTGTATCTTCATTATAATAATACAAGAATACATAATCACCATCTTTAAACTTATCACTTACATCTACTCTCATTGTAGCCATTGATGGTAAATTACCATGATGTGAAAATTGTAAGTAAAATTTACCTATATCTGAATTAATATTCTCTATTTCCTTTTCATAAATACTTTTAAATTCTATATTCAGATTAATATCTTTATCATAGTCTTCCTTAATCTCACTACCATCAAAACTCCATGAGTATTTTATTTTATCATTATCCACAATATTAAATGTAACTGTTTTTCCTGATGCCTTAATTTGATTAATAAGATTTTTACTTAAAGTATCTGCATCATTAATATTAACAATAATTTCATCGACATTTTCATCATTTAACAATTGAGAAATTTGACTTTCATCAATGTGATCTGATGAAATTGTTTCTACGTTATTTCTAATAGGTGTAGCTAAATTTGAATTTGTTGAAACAAATACAGTATTGGCATTTTTTTCTAAAGAAATCTGAATTGATAAATAGTTATCAGCATTAATACTAACTTTACCTGTTTCCTTTATAACACCAGTATTGTCATTGTATGAATATACATATAAATCTTTAAGATCATTTCCAACCATAGGATTATCTAAATTTTCATAACCTATAGAAGCAATTACAGAATATTCTGTATCTCCTAAAAAATGTTGTTGCTTTCCAATATTTTCATTAGCATTAAAAGAATAAAATACTAAATTATCTTCTTGTGTCACTTCTTTGATTTTTTTCTCATATGGTGAATTTTCTGTAAATGTCAAATCCACATCATTTTTTATAGTATTTGTATTCTCTGGTGCTAATTCCCAATAGGTACTATATTTATCATTATTAGTATTATAATTAACAGTAATACACTTATCATACTGATTTAAAGTTTCAATCAATTGATAAGGAATCTTACTTAGATAGTAAAATCTTATGGTATTAATATTGTCATTTTTTAATAATTCAGTAAAATATTCAACATTCAAATTATCATCATTAACATTATTTACTGTAACTACCCCATCACTAATCTGTAGAAATGAATCATATAGCAACCATGTCAGATTAGAAGATATCTGTTTTGGTAATTTATTTTTCAATTCAGTATCGCTTAACATATTGCCATAAAAACATACCCATCCAAAATCAGTACCATCATAATTGCCATTTGAATGTGGACATCCCATATCTGACAAATTAATTAATGATGTCAAATCTGGTATAGTTTTCAAATTATTATTATCCACCATTAAACCTTTTAAATTTTTAAATTTTTGCACTCCTTCAATACTTTCTAGAGCACAATCACTAGCAATTAAACCACCATTAATCGCACTTAACTCTTCTATACCGTCTAATGATTTAAGATTTTTATTGCCACTAATATCTAAATTGTAAATATTTCCATTATCAAAATAATGTATTCCTTTCAAAGAACGTATATCTCTATCGTTCATATGTAAAGATAAGCTAGTTTGATTGTTATTTTTTTGATCAATCTCGTTTTGCGTTAAAACGCTATCTTTATTTAAGTCATACGTTTCAACACCCCATTGATATAAATTTTTATCAGGTATCCCTGTTTCATCATTTCTAATGATATCACTATCTTCTGCATTGACATTAATAAATGAAGTACTAAATGGTATCATCAATGCTAGTGCCATAAATATTACGGCTATCTTTTTCATATGCTTCCCTCCTATAATTTTTTATACTAAACGATAATTATATCCATCTTATCTTTCTATATCTCCTTCTTTCTTCTAGCAAAATTATTTTATCACATATTGTCTTATTAATTCAACTTGTTCTATTAGTTTGTGTTTAATTTTTGGAATAATTTGTATGATAAACAATATACGAGGTGATTATTTATGCTCAATTCGACTATTGACTATGCCATGATTGGTAAAAGAATTAAAAATAAAAGAATGGAATCAGGTATTACTCAAGAAAAAATGTCTAATGATTTAAATTTATCTAATTATTATATTTCAAAGATAGAGAATGGTAAATCATGCCCTACACTAGACACATTATCAGTCATTGCTAACTATCTTGAATTAGACCTCGCATTTCTTATTACTGGAACATCTACGCTTGAAAAGAACTATTATTTGAAACAGCTTGATGAAATATGCTCTAAAGCTACAAATAAACAGCTTAATCTAATTATAAAGATTGCAAAAACTATACTTGAAGAATAGTTCCCCTTAGCAATTCATTTTGCTAAGGGGTTATTTTTTCTAATTTACTCTTTATTCTTTTACGTATATTAATAATTTTAAAATGATATTGATTTGCAACAATTCCTATGTACTGTGGTGACAAATCATGTTCTATCGAAGCTAATATACCTAATATTGCTTCTATTTCTTCAAGTTCATAGTATATTTGATCTAACTCTTGTTCATTCATATTCAGATTCCCTGATACCTAATCTTACACACTCATCATGAACAGTTGTATTTTCTCTTAGATATCTATCTCTTTCTATGATGGGAATTTTATTACCTAATTTTAATGATTTTAATTCAGATAATAATATATATCCCCATTCATTATATATAAGACTAACGTACCCAAATAATAACCAATCCCCATCCACAAGCCTTTTTCCACCAGTAATGAGCCATGTTCCTATACCATATGGATTGAAAAACCTAGCAATAACCTTAGAATGAAAAACAAGTTCTCTTTGACCATCAATGCCATACTTCAATAATTCTTCTTCTATTTCTTTTGTCAATAGTTTCATACTGCTGACTCTAGCTCCCCATAGTTTTCAATATGCTTGATTTTCTGTTGATTCAATATATCATACAGCTCATACTCATTTCCAATCATATAGACATCCTTATTCTGCTCAATTGCATAAGCAAGTGCCATGATATCTTCATTTGTATCATAGCATTGAGCCATCACAATTTTATCTGCTAGACCACTGACAATTCTATACGAAAAAGGAAGATACTTCTTTGGTGGCTCGACATAATAAGGATACTCACTAAAAACAAGTGTATTTATATTATCAACATCACCATAGAATGAAATACCTCTATCCATAATTTTTATAGTCTTAACTGCATAATCATCCAAAGAGCTTCTATGTGGCTTAACCAGTACAAACTCATCATCTTCTATCATATCATCAACAAATTGATTCAATAGTTCCTGTGTCGAATGATTGCTTTCTGGTGTTATTAAACACAGTGTCTTTTCATCTAACAAATCAATATTTCCCTTATAGAAAAGCACAAATGGTGGACAATTGATTTTCCTTAATCCTGAAGGATATTCCTCATCAAATATACTGATATACTGACAATCTAGCTGTTCCTTCATTTTACATAATGCTTCTCCATCAAACTTTTCCTTATTTGAAAGTGCATTATATATTCTATTGAAATCACCTTCATACTTCAATGCAAAATATAATACTAAATCTCTTATATTCATTTTTCTATCTTCCTTTCATCATAAAAATTAATGGGATTAGCTTCATGCTAATCCCTAACCATTATCTCTTTCAAAAATATAGACAGCAATAGCTGTCAGTATAGCAAAAACCATTTTACCCATTGCATTATCCTCCTAATAATTGAACTTAAATCTAAGACTTTTTGTATCTTTCATATAAGAATAATACAATTCTGCAAAGTTTTGTTTGAAACTCTTGGTATCAAATCTTCGACCAAGAATCTCCTTATAAATTACCTTCTCCCCATTCATTCCATGAAGTTCTTCTAAATTATACATCTGCATGTACTTCTTGATTTCACTTTCATGTTCCTTGATTTCTTTATCAATTTTTTCCTTTGCAATCTCTAATTGTTTAAGACTGCGAATAACGTTTTGAATATAAAGTTCACTCATTGCTTATTACCTCCTTCAATTTTATATTCATAGATATAATATATAATTGAAAGATTGAACTTTATCTTTATTACTCAACGTCCATATCGTTCTTTTATAAATCTGTTTAGATCATCTCTAGTAATACGATAACTTCTTTTAAATTTGATTGCATTCAATTCCTTGCTTCTTATATACCTTCTAATTGTCTGTTCTGAAATGTTAAGCATTACTGATACTTCCTCTACTGTCATCAATGGTTCATCCATAATATAAAACCTCCTATCATTTGATGTATATCTATATGTTTTATTGATTTTATACAATTAATATGAATCCACAGCATATTTTAATGATCATTTTCAAAATTAAAAAAGCTAATTTTTTTAGCTTAATTTAACATTTTTTAATACACCAGTAATGCTTATTCCATATCCCTATACTTTCTACATACTCATTATATAAAGTTATTCATAAAGATTATCTATTTTATTATTCTTTTTATAAACAATCCTAAAATCCCATTGCAAATTAGGTGTCATTTGATACAGGTTAGAAAGAATACCATGAGTTAGATATTTTTTATCAGCAATTCGTTTTCCTGTCATAAAATTAATAGAGTTGATTATAAAATGAACATGAATAGAATCATATTCATTATGTACAAAATACATGTTTTGAAATCCCTCTTCGAGTAATTGAAAACCTACATTTGACATGATCTGAATTCCCTCATAATTAGTAATAGGCTTATGATTGTGTCGTGTTCTAAATGTAATAATAATATGATGCAAAAGATTCCCTTCATTTCTTTGATATATTTTTTTTACAGCATTAAATCCATCAATAGCAGTCTGTGGTGTTCTTGTAATAATACCTTGACCTCCCCAAATTATTCTTTGCATAGGATTGTCCAAATCATCTTTGTCAGTTCTTAATGCATATGCAACAACATTTTCCAGTGCATCACTATTAAGATATTGTCTGTTTTTATATATTAGATTAGACATTGCATTTCCTCCAATTCCATTTGAATAGCTGTTCTTACTTCCTCATCACTTATACACTGTGAATCTTGTAATAGTCTTACTAAGCATGAAGAAAACTCTTTTCTCTTCACAATAAAACTTTCACCTTGTAAATATGAATCTACTAGATTATTCATCAAATAACTAAGTGTAACACCATTCTGTTGTGCTTTCAGTTGCATCTGTGCTTTCTTTTCCTGAGTTGTTTTAAAATCAATTCGTGCTACAATGCTTTTCTTCGCCATATTCTTTTCCTCCTTTTTATATCAGTCATATCCTATAAGGGATATGTAGCAAGTATGCGTAATGGTCGGACAATGACCATTATGATTAACACATACTTCTACTTATATGTTATGTATCATAATTAAATATTAATATTTAATATGAACAAAAAAATTATTATGAACATTAAAGATTAATTAATCTAATAATATCTAGTACTTAGTAACAATAAGAGTTATAATTATTACTAAAGGAGAGTGAATTATAAATGGATCATCAAACAATCGGTGTAGAAGTAGTTAGAAAATGATAGTAAATGTTACTATCATCTTTTATATTTCATATATTATTATGATAAAAATAATAAATAACTATAAGTGGACAAAAAAATGGACACAACTTATATGTTTTTATAAATAATTACATATAAAAAAATATTTAACTTAGTGCCAATAGGCTCCCATTATCATATTTTGGTACACAATTATTTAAACAAAAAAACGAAATGGATTTAGATTATGTAGAAGCATTGGAATACGGATTACCACCAACAGGTGGAATGGGTATGGGTATTGATAGACTCGTGATGTTATTAACTGGACAAGAATCTATCCAAGAAGTTATCTTATTCCCTCAAATGAAGCCAAGAAATAAATAGTGATAAAATCAAGACAATTTGAATTATCAATGAATTAATAATATAAATATAAGCATAAATTTATGATATGATAATACGAAACAATTCATGACTATTGATCATAAAGTTATGCTTTTTTGCTTAACTTTTATAACGGAATTTACTATAAAATCGTACTAAATTTTTATCAAATATATTTTATAAGAATGAATAGCGATACGTTAAAAGTATTTGTTATATTCATATTGTTTGTTATAATTAATAAAGAGATGAACAACAAGTACAAACATTTATAACAAATAGATTATTAGAAATTGCTGAACTAGAAGCCTTACCAAACATTAAGCAGATCAGGTTGGTTTTTGATGCTGATAAAGAAAAAGATATTCAAGTTTATAACGCTATTAAAAGATTACCTACTAAATTTTTTAAGATAGACATTATAATTTTCTTGTATGATTAAGAAACAAATATTGTTAAAGAAAAAATATTGAAATAGCTATTTCAATATTTATAAAGATTAGACTTTAAATGATGACATCTATTCATATAGGGTTTAAAATAAAATGTTTAATCCAAAATGGGACAGGAGTGAATGTACATATGAAAATTACTTTTTTTATTGGTAATGGTTTTGATTTAAAAATGGGTTTAAAATCTAGATATAAAGATTTTTATAATTATTTATTATCTCAAAATTATGAAAATATTATAGTAGATAAAATAAAAGATAATCCAGATGAATGGGCTGACTTTGAACTAGCTTGTGGGAAAGAACTAAGAAATATAACTATTGATAATATGGAAGAATTCATTGGGGCATTTGGGAATTTTAAAATAGAGTTTTCAAAATATCTATCAGAACAAGAGAAAGATATTAACTATGATCAATTATCGGATGAAATAGCTGATAAAACATGTAATTCAATAAATAATTTTTATAAAAGAACTGATTTGGCCAGATCTCAAAAATTAAGTTCTATAATCAATTCATGTAAACAGAAAGTCATTTTTAATTTTATAATTTTTAATTATACAAATCTTTTTCAAAATGTTATTGATATTACAACATCAAAATATAGCAGTGTAGGTTCTCATGAATATGGAGGAACAAAATATTTGCATTCCATAGGTGAATGTATAAAAATACATGGTTCTTTAAGTCAAGATATGATTATGGGAGTCAATGATAATACACAAATATATAATGAAGATTTAAAAAATAATAGAAAAATAAAAACAGTCTTTATTAAACCGTTTTTAAATGATCGATTAGGAAATTTAAAAAACGAAAAAGTATCTCAACTTATTAATGATAGTGAGATAATCTGTATTTATGGAATGTCTTTAGGAAACTCCGATAATTTTTGGTGGGGAAAAATATTACAGTGGCTGAAAAATTCTTCAAATCGTTATCTAGTGATTTTTAAATATTTGGGAGATGAATATTCTAATACTATTTTATCATATCAATCACTTATAAAAGAAGATGAAGATATAGATGATTTTTTAACAAGGTATAAAATGGATAATCAAGAAAAAGATAGGGTGTCTAGACAAATTATATTTAGCTATAATTCGGATTTATTTGATTTTCAATTAATAAATCAAAAAGCAGATAAAATACTAGTCTAGAAAAGTAAGATATTTATGTATAAAACAAAGAAAAATAATCATACTTGAAATTGAATAGATTCAGTGTTATAATCTATTCATAAATCGAGAAGCATTGTATCAAATGCAAAAAGGTAAGGAGTCGCATTCCTTACCTTTTCTAGTTTTTAGAGTGAACTTAACACTAGGCTAGTTATCGTTATAAATATCTGTCTAACCATTTGCATATGTAATATACAATTACCCCTGCCATGACAGAAATAATCAAATCGAGAAACATTGTATCACCTCCTTTCAAAGGGAGGAACGATAACAAATGCATTATATCAAATAATAATTTCTTTAACAATTTAATATTAAGAAATATTATGATGAAAAATAGATATCACTAGTTATATGAATATTTTCATAAAGTGGCATACATTTTGGCATACAAAACGAAGTAATTAAATATAAAATCTACAAATTTTTCCTTTTTTTCTATATTCATTAACACACAAAAATACGTAAAAACATATATAAAAATTATATATGGATTGAAATGGATTTAGATTATGTAGAAGCTTTGGAATACGGATTACCTCCAACAGGTGGAATGGGTATGGGTATTGATAGACTTGTTATGTTATTAACTGGTCAAGAATCTATCCAAGAAGTTATCTTGTTCCCTCAGATGAAACCAAGAAATAAATAGCGATAAAAACAAGATAATTTAAATTTGAAAATCAAAAAAACAAATACTTTTTCATCTGATATACTATAAGTAATCTTAATCAAGTAAATGCATAACAATATTCTGTAAAAAATTATTAAAAGTAATCATACTTGAGATTAGGTAGGTTACATGTTATAATCTGCTTGTAAATCAGATAGCATTGTACCAAATGCAAATAGGTAAGGATTGTGACTCCTTACCTTTTTAGTTTTTAGAGCGAACTTAACACTAGGCTAGTTATCGTTAAAAGTGACTGTCTAACCATTCGCATATCTAATATACAATGACCTTTACCATAACAGAAATAATTGAATTAAACATTATTATATCACCCAATGTTGTTAGATTGGTAACAATAAAGAAAATGATTAATAAATATGCTCTATAAGCATAGGGAATGGCATAAAAGAAGTATTTGGTTATTTATAATAAATTTGATATAATCAATATGAGGTGATATTGATGACTAAACATTTATATTTGATGAGACATGGAGAAACGCTATTTAATAAAAGAAGAAAAATACAGGGTTGGTGTGACTCCCCTTTAACCAAAACTGGCATCTTGCAGGCCAAAGCAGCAAAGAAATGTTTAAAAGATATTTCATTTGATCATTACTATAGTTCTACATCTGAAAGATGTTGTGATACATTAGAAATTATTATCGGACAGGATACACCCTATAAAAGATTAAAACAACTTAAAGAAAGAAATTTTGGTGATTTTGAAGGAGAAAGTGAAGATTTAAACCCAAAGCGTTGGAGTGAATTCAATTATGATGACTTATTCCCTCATTATGGTGGAGAATATACGCATGATGTTGTAGAAAGAATGTCAAAATGTTTACTTGAAATCATGGAAAATGACGATCATCAAAATGTTTTAGCTGTATCTCATGGTGGTGCCTGTTATTCCTTCTTAAGTTCAGTAACTGATCCAAATATAGTAAGGGATAATGGCGGTTTCACTAATTGCTGTATTTTACACTTTGAATATAACGATGGAAAATTTAAATATATTGATATCTTAAGACCAGAATTCAGTTAGTAATCGTACTCTATTATTAAAGCAGGACAAAATAGTCCTGTTTTATTATTCATGAAATCTATCATATTTATCAAACTATTCTTTAAGCATCATTATAAAAACGTTTCTTGTCTATATCATCATTATTTTAACTTGTTGGTGTATATGATATAATTATTATAACAATGACATTCAAAAAGAGAGGACTTGAACAACCATGAAACAAATTGATCCCTATTCCTATCAATGTGGTGTTATTGATTGTTTTAATGAAATGGTCAAAGCTGGTATAAAAAATATAGCTTTAGCTCATCCTTGTACTACCAAAGAAGAAAGAGATAGCTATATTCCTTTTGTGGAAACTATCACAAATCAATATCAAACTTATTATTATTTGGATGATGATCCTTTAATTACTGATTTATTTCCTTATTCACTCAATAGAAAAACATATAATATTATTTTTTATAAAGAAAAGAAATATATAGAAGAATATATTGCATTAAAAGAACACAAAAGGCAATCTATTATAAATCAACAATATTCTCAGTTAAGAACAGAAATCGCTTATGAATTTGGTCATCTGTTAAGTTATTCAGATCAAACGATTGAACAATATATAAATATGAACAATGAAAAGGAAAATGATGAAGGAGAGGTATCATATGACCACTGAAAATTATTTAGTCATTATTATTGGATTCGTAGTTATAGCCACTGGAATTTATCATTATTTATCTCAGAAGCCTCTTACAATTTATCATAACATTCGCCCTATACTTGCCAAAAATATAACAGATGTTGCTAAACATAATCATGCCACTGCACTATTATTGTTTATATATGGATTGATTTTCATTTTAGAAGGCGTTATTTTCGACCAAACAGTTGTTCTTCATATAGCCATTTTCACTGCTGTACCTGGAATGTTTGTTGTTATGGCCATTTATGAATTTTTTATAAGGAGAAAATATTCAAAAAGGTAAGGTAAGTGATTATGCTTACCATTTTTTTATAGATCATATATTTATATACTTCATCAATTCAAAATTTTTATAATAGTTCTATTATTTAATTATCAAAATAGTAGCAATTTATTTGAAAATATGTTCTTAAGCCAAATAAAAAGAGATTTTCTAAATGATGATTAAACTCAACATTTCTAAAATCTCCTATTTATATATTTTGATGATTTTTATATTTTAGAAACACACACTACATGCTGTGTATCCTTCATTTTTAGCTTCACTTAAAGAAATTGCAATTTGACTTTTTCTTAAATAACGACAACCAGCACGATGATATTTACTACCGGTTTTTTGTAATATAAACTGTTTCTCCAATATTCGTATTTGATGATTGTGTTGTTCTATTTGTTGAAGAATGATGTGTTGTATGATGAGAAGATGTCGTTGATTTCTTTTGTGTAGATGGGACGGTAATATGACATGTTTGTGTATGTCCATCTACAGTGGCACTTATAGTTGCAGAACCTGCTTTTAATGCAGATATATGTCCTGCTTCATCTACAGTCACAACATCTGGATTACTTGATGAATATGTAATAGCATGATGACTGTTCGTTGTGAGTTTTAATGTTTGTGTTTCATTTGGTTTCAAAGTCATTGTAGTCTTTGAAGCTTTTAAAGTCACTTCTTCAATTGTGACAGGTATATCTATTGTTGATTGATTTTGATATTGATCTTTGACAATAGCTTTGGCTATGTATTTTCCAGGTGTGTTGTAATTCACGTCATCATCATTAATCGTGATGTCACATTTTGATAAATCTTGTATAGATAAACATCTCTCATAATCAATAGTATGATTTTGTAAAGCTGTTGCCTCTTTTTGTAATTGTAACTGAGGAGCAGTTGTATCTTCGACTGAGACATGCAACGTTTCCTTCTTATCTCCCAATTGGAAATCAATTGTATAATTTCCAACATCTAAGATATCTTTAAAATCATCTATATCCTGACTGCTGTATTCAATGTTTGCAATATCACCATCAGTATCAATAAAATCATCAAATTGATTTGGTAAAGTTTCTCCATATTCTAAAGTTAATGTATCTTTGATTAAATGAAAATCTTGCCTATTCCATAAAATAATACCTATAATGCATACAATAACAAATATACCTAAAATTGGTAAAACAATTTTCTTTTTTATTTCCCCATAATCTTTTCCCCTATCTTTCCTCAAAAACTGCTTTATCACCTGTATGTAAATAAATGCGATATTTTTCTATAATCTCTTCTAATTCATTATATGTATTGACTTTAGAGAGATGATTCTTAATAGCACTTGCTGATTTTAAACCTTTGATATACCATGGAGCATGCCCTCGCATTTGTCTCATAGCATTTTTTTCGCCCTCAACACTCATCAATCTTTTAGCATGTGATAAGCATTGATTGAGTTTTTCATCCATTGTTGGTTCTTCTAATAAAACTCCATTTTCAACATAAGCAACCATCTGTTGAATAACCCATGGATTCCCAAGTGCTGCTCTTCCAACCATCACAGCATCACAACCTGTTTCTTCCAACATACGTTTTGCATCTTGAGCCGTTTTGACATCTCCATTACCAATAACGGGAATAGAGACAGCTTCTTTCACCTGTCTGATATAGTCCCAGTTGGCATGACCTTCGTACATTTGTGAACGTGTTCTTCCATGTACAGCAATAGCACTCGCTCCTGCTTTTTCAATCAATTTTGCAATTTCTACACAGTTAATAGAATCAAAGTCATAGCCAATACGTATCTTAACAGTCACTGGCTTGCTGACAGCTTCCACCACATTTTTAACAATATCATAAACCAAATCTGGATACTGCAACAAATAACTTCCTGCATGAGCTTTTAAAACTTTCTGAACAGGACATCCCATATTAATATCAATAATATCACAGTTTGAATGTTCGTCTACAAACTTGGCTGCTTTGACCATGGAATCTACATCCCCACCAAATATCTGTATACTGACCGGATGTTCATCTTCATCAATCGTCAACATTTCGATCGTTTTTTGATTACCATAACACAAGGCTTTATCACTAACCATTTCACTAACGACTAGCCCAGCTCCAAATTCTTTAATAATCTTTCTAAACGCAACATTTGTGATACCAGCCATAGGCGCCATAATAATTCTATTTTTAATTTCTATATTTCCAATTTTCATTTTTTTCACCATAACACAATATAACATACTTTCTTGAAAATACAAAGACAAATACTTGATATAGTATAAAACATAGGAGGCGATAAAGAATAAATTTTCCATTGGCAATGTAATATTTTCCCTCTCCCATTCAAAATACATTGTTAGTAATAAACAAATGCGATTCTCATCAAAAGAATCGTATTTTTTGTTATAATGATGATTGAGGTGATCATGATGGAAAAACACATAAAAGTGGGTGTAGGTGTTATGATTATTCATGATAATCAAATACTCATGGGACATAGAAATGCTCATTATGAAGATACAGGTGGTATCTATCAACCTGATTGCTGGTGTCTACCAGGTGGCAAACAGGAATTTGATGAAACAATATATGAATGTGCAAAAAGAGAAGTCAAAGAAGAAACAAATCTTCATATTGATGATTTACATATTGTTAATGTTGTTGATGATTTCCAAAAAGATAAACATTTTGTAACGATTCATGTTATGGCCAAAAAATATGATGGTAAGCTCCAAGTTATGGAACCTGATAAACAAGATGAATGGCGCTGGTTTTCATTAAATGAGTTACCTAAAAATATTTATTTACCCTCACTCAAATTTATTGAATTTTATTTGAATAAAAATAAAAGATCTGTCAACCATATAAACAGATAACTTACACTTTCCCCTCTATTTTTCCTCCCCAATATAAAATAGATGTAAGTTATCAAAGTTATATTCCTAATATTGGTAAACCCCAAAAAGAGAAGGCACCTTCCCCTTGTGCCTTCTTTTTTTATAAAAATTTATCTTTATCTATATGACTTTTCATTTTATATCATTATTTGAAAAGTGATTACAAATTGGCTATTTTTCTGACTGTATTTGCTGTTCTTATCGTTAGTTTTGAACTGATATTTGCACTTGCTGTCTTGGACCACCAATTTGTTTTTTGATAATCTTTACGACTAAAAGACCAAAATATCACTTCTTTATAATTCTCTATCTTTTCTAATTCTTTTTTTGGTTCCCCAATTTCATTATAGACGTCCAAGAATTTTGCTGGTGGTATAATAAAAATAAGATTATCATAAATATCTTTGTTATTATTGCCCCACCATTGAGGTGAATTGTGTAAAATATCTAGAAGATCTTGTTTTGATATAACAAAAACAGAAATGTCTAAATGAAACTGATTGTGAATCATGAGTTCAATTTGATTTGTCAACTTCTTTATATCATCTTCGTGACTAGAAAAAATAACATTTCCACTATTAAGATAAGTCTTAACATCTTCAAATGCAAGTTGTTCAAAACCTTCTTTTAATGCTGGCATAAAGACTTTATTTTTTCCACTTACATTGATTCCTCTCAATAAGGCAACATATCTTTTCATATTCTTCATCGCCTCTATAAATTAGGATTTATTTCTCTAATATTCTTTTCAAATCCATAACAAACTGTGTTTGCTGTTTTTTTAAATATGATTTTACAAATGGCTTCATATAGAATTTCTTTGCTGTTACCTGTTCTGTAAAATCAATCTCCGTTTTATCGTCTATGGAAGTGAAAATGCCAATCCAATATCCTTTCATATTGCTATTTTCCATATCAAATTCCCAGCGCTTATGTGGTTCTACAACAGTGATAGTAAAAGTGGTGGGATAGCCGTTTTTGGTATATTCAATAAATTGTTCTTCATTTATTACTTCCGTTTTACTTAAATCACTTCGCCATTGAGTATATTTATCAACTGCTAAAACAGTTTCCCAAACTTTATGAATATTACTATCAATGCTGTCTTTTATATTTGAAATTGTCATTTTTTGCACTTCCTCTCAAATTATAATTTTTATTGAATATATTCCAATAATGGTCTTAGATATTCCTTATCAGTCCAATCACATTTTTCTCCTACTGCACTCATGAGTGCTTTCATCCAAGGTTCATAAGTGCTAGGATCTTTCTTTGCTATAGCTTTTTGTAACATTTTGCATAAAGTTCTATCTTTCAATGACATTTTTTCTTCATCCCAAGCACCTCTCGCATAAAATGTTGGTACATTTTTTAAATCTTCTTTAAGATTATGTGCTTTTACTTCATTAAATGCTTTCTTGTCAAATGGTGATGCACCAACACATAGTATAGCTATTTTTTTATTTTTTAATAAATGATAGTTTTTCCTAAGAAATGATAAACCTGCTATACCAGAAGCATAGATACCACCACATAATACAATTGTATTATATTTTTCTATATCTTTTATCTTTGCATGTGGTGTTTCTATATAATCAAATTGAGTTTCTTCAATTAACCAATTGACATATTTTTTTGTTGATCCATACTTTGATTGATAAATGATAATACCATTTTCCATATTTTCATCTCACTTTCTCATAACGCATTTTCATGATAAATTATATTTTACAATACAATTATATCAGGAATATATCACACAATCATTTCTTTTCAGCTTCTAACAAACTATTATCTCCAAAATTTTTTGTATCATCAAATAGTCGTAAGACATTCTATGATTTCACAACATAAAAAAAGAATATCCTACTGGATATCCTCTAATAATGATTTTAATTCATCTTCACTAAAAGTATACTTTGAATTACAGAACTGACATGTCATTTCACAACCATGATCTTCATCAATCATGGCTTGTATTTCATCTTTTCCTACTGTCATTAATGCATTTCTCATTTTATCTTTTGAACAGTCACATTCAAAAGATAAGTCTTGCGTATCTAATATTTCAACATCTTCAAAAATCATTTTTAATATTTCTTCAGGTGTATGACCTTCATTTAATAAAGCAGAAACCGCTGGGAAATTTCTCATTTTATCTTCAATATAAGAAATATCTTCATCACTGGCTTCAGGTAAAAGTTGGATAATAAATCCACCACTAGATAAGATTTCATTTGTTGTATCAACAAGAACACCTAATGAAACGACAGATGGCACCTGTTCTGATACCATAAAATAATAAGAAAAATCTTCACCAATTTCACCTGTCTGGATAGGTACAGTCCCAACAAATGGTTCTTTTAATCCCATATCCTTAATCACTTGTAAAGTTCCCTGATTTCCTACAGCTAAACCAACACCGAGTTTACCTGTATCTTCATAAGTATAATGAACATGTGGATTTCCAACAAAAGCTTTAATTTTCCCATCACTATGTGTACATGCCATTAATGTGCCAATAGATCCACCACCGTTCATTGTAACGGTCATTTTCTCATGATTTTTATTCATCGCTCCAAGCATCAAAGTGGCTGACATCAAACGTCCTAAAGTTGCTGAAGCTGTTGGCCATAAGTCATGCTTTTGTCTTGCTGTTTCTAATAAATGCTGTGTTGTACATGCGAATACACGACAGTTTTTTGATTGTACTAAACCTCTCACTAAATAATCTTTCATCTTTTAACCTCCTAGCGCAAAGTAACCAATTAACGGAATAACCATAGACGCAATAATAATAAGAACCAATAATTTACTCATTGTACTTCTTTTCATTGTAATCTCCTCTTACAAAAATAAGCACATACGTGCTTATTTCATTTCATCTAGTAAATCATCATCTAAATTCACTGTGTTTTTCTTTTCTTCTACTGGTGGGTTTTGATCATGATGATCATCATCCACACCATTATCCATTTCTAACATATGTCCAGTGTTATATAATGATTCAATTTGTTCATTATTTAATGTTTCATGCTCTAATAAAGCATTCGCAATAATAATTAACTTATCTTTTTGTTCATTGATAATCTGACGACATTGTTCATAACAAGTATCAATAATCTTACGAACTTGCTGATCAATTTCATAAGCAATTTGACCAGAATGTGTATTGCTTGTAGATGAATAATCTCTACCTAAGAATACTGCATCATGACCAGAATCATATTTAATTGGTCCTAAATCAGACATACCTAATTCAGTAACCATTAATCTGGCAATACGAGTCGCCTGTTCAATATCATTATGCGCACCAGAAGAGACATCACCAAAGAAGATTTCTTCAGCTACACGTCCACCCATGAATCCAGTAATGCTTGCCATTAACTGTGATTTTGTTTGGAAATACGTTTCTTCTTTTGGTGTCATTAAGTTATATCCACCAGCTTGACCTCTAGGAATAATTGTGACTTTTTGAACTTTATTGGCATCCTCTAAAGTTAAACCAATAATTGCATGTCCTGCTTCATGATAAGCAACCAATTTTCTTTCTTTTTCTGTATACTTACGTGATTTTTTCGCTGGTCCACCAATAACACGGTCAATCGCTTCATCAACATCATCTAAAGTAATACGTTTATGTCCTAAACGAACCGCTAATAAAGCCGCTTCATTTAATACATTAGCTAACTCTGCACCTGAGAACCCAGGAGTACGTTGTGCAATGTTATCAAAATTCACATCATCTGTAAATTTCTTATTACGTGCGTGCACACGTAAGATTTCAGCTCTCGCTTTTTTATCTGGGTTTGCAACTTGAATTTGTCTATCAAAACGTCCTGGACGAAGTAATGCAGGGTCTAAGACATCAGCACGGTTTGTTGCTGCTAAAATGATAATACCTTCATTACCACTAAATCCATCCATTTCAACTAACAACTGGTTCAATGTCTGTTCACGTTCATCATGTCCACCACCGACACCAGTTCCTCTTTGACGCCCCACAGCATCAATTTCATCAATGAAGATGATACATGGTGCATTTTGTTTTGCTTTTTTAAACATATCACGCACACGTCCAGCACCAACACCAACGAACATTTCTACGAATTCAGAACCTGAAATAGAATAGAAAGGTACATTGGCTTCACCAGCCACTGCTCTTGCAAGTAATGTTTTACCTGTACCTGGAGGCCCTACAAGTAATACACCTCTAGGAATTTTAGCCCCCATGTTGGCAAATTTCTTTGGATTTTTCAAGAAATCTACTAATTCTTTTAATTCTTCTTTTTCTTCATCTGCTCCAGCAACATCTGTAAATCTTGTTTTGCTGTCTTTCTCTAATTTCGCACGTGAGTTTCCAAAATCGAAAGCTTTGGCATTGGCACCCCCGCCACCACCAATACTTCTCATTACAAAAAACATCACACCAATCAATAAAATATATGGAAGTAAACCTAATAAAGTATCTACCAACATATTTTCACTTTTTGCATCTAAAACTTCAACTGTAATACCTTTGTCTTCCATTAACTGAATTAAAGAATCTAATTCCTGATCAGTTTGTGGAACATTTGTTGTAAATGTATAATTGACTTCTTGACCTTTTTCAGTCTTTGTATATTGTCCTTCTACACTTGTCACATAAATACCAGGCATCACTGATACTTCAGTTACATTTTCTTTATTGACAATTTCCGTAAACTCAGTATAGTTCACTTCATTTGTACGCCCCATATTTAATAATGGAACTAATGAACTTAATAAAATAATGACAAGAACCCAAGGCAATATGGCTTTTATTAAACTCTTATTCTTATTGTTCATATAATCTCCTTTTCACTACTGATAACATTCTTCTTTTAAAATACCTACATAAGGTAGTTGACGATATTTCTCATTAAAATCCAATCCAAATCCAATCACAAATGCATTAGGAATTTCAAATCCTACATACTTGGCTTCAATTGGATAAGTACGTCCTTCTTTTTTATCTAACATTGTGACAATTTCAACAGAATTTGCACCACGTTCTTCAAGCATTGCTTTGACTGTTGTTAATGTTTTACCGGTATCTAAAATATCTTCTACAAGTAAGATATCTTTACCTTTGACATCCTGATCCAAATCTTTCTTGATTGTAATTGTTCGTGATTCAACACCTTCATAACTGCTGACATCCATATAATCAAATGTCACATCTAATTCTATATATTTAGATAATTCCGCTAAAAAAGGAACAGATCCTTTTAATAAACCAACCAGAATCACTTCTTTATCATTATAATCATTTGTAATTTGTTTTGCTAATTCTTTACACTTCTCAACAATTTCTTCTTGAGTATATAAAATCTCTTTAACATCTTTATGCATACTTCTCACTCCTTATAATAAGCCTTTTTATTTTATCACAAATACATTTGGTTTTGTAGTCAAATAATCAATGTTTTTTGCAATATGCGGAACTAAAACAATAGTTCCATCCTTATTCACGACAACAGGCCATGTTTTTCTTTTCAAAGCAGGAATTTTTGCATTTATAAATAGACGTGAGAGTTTTTTTGTTCCAGAAGATGTCATAATGCTATCGCCTTCTTTCATTGTACGGATAGTAATTGGATAATCTTCAGGGGCAAGAAAGACCCCTTCATTGATATGACCACTATCTAATAAATGGAAATACTCACAACCAAAAGGCATATATTCTCTAAATTCAAAATGATAGCCCTTGGTTTTATCTTTATCAATGATGTAGATATTATCGTATTCTTTTATGAACAGATAATTAACTGGTAAATTCATTTGAATATTTGGTTTCACACTATCAATCTGATGCTTGATTTCCTGAATAAGTGAATAAGAAATTAACTGTGTTGGCATCACATCACGTAAAATTAAATAAAGGAAGATTTCTCTTAACTCTTTAGGAATATAATAATAGTAAATAATGCCATCTGTTTTATATTGTTGGTAATAGGTTTGAACTTTAAACTCTAATTCTTTGATTCTTTGATTATGTGCTTCAGCCTTTTTTAAAAGTTCTTCTTTTTGTTGTAATGTATAATGATTCAAAACAGTATTACGAACTTTATCTCTTTCAAAATCCGTTTCAAAATTTGTATAATCATCATGATAAGGAATATGCCCATCTTGACATCTTTTAATGATTTCTTCTTTATATAGACACATTAAAGGTCTAATAATGCGCATATTTTGAACATGTGTTTCCTGTTTAATTCCTAAATAGTGAACCGTATTATGATGGGATAACTGCATATAAATAGTTTCCAGATGATCATCTAAATGATGACCTAAAATCACACCATCAACATGATAAAGATCATAGATTTCTTTATAAAAATTATATCTTAACGTTCTTGCCTGATTTTGAAAATTACCCTGATGATAATCTTGAGGATGAAATTCTTTATAATAGAAAGGAATTCCATACGTTGCACAATAATCACTGACTAACTCATAATCCATATAACTATCATGACGATAATTATAATTCACATGAGCCACCAGTAAATGATACCCTTCCTTTCTTAAAGTATCTAAAAGATACATTGAATCGCATCCACCAGACACACCAATCACGTAATATTTTGAACGATCTAATAACTCTAAATTCATGCTATCACTCCATGAGGACATTATATCAAAGAAATGATAATTCCAAAACAAAAATCCCAATATTTTGGGATTATTGCTTACATATTTTTAAAACCATGATGGTCATATCATCATTCCTTTGTTCATCATTTGCCAATGTCATAAATAAATGAGCAATATCTTTAGGATGATCATCACCAATCAAATATTCATTATCCTTTAAAAATTCTCTAAAATGTCCTGAAAAACCATCACTTACCATAAAAATCATATCATTTTCTTTCAAAGTTTGTTTTTGAATCATTGTTTCAAGTGGTGAAATAATACCCATCGGTAACGTTTTAGATTCTACTTCTATGATTTCATGATCACGTAAAATATAGGTTGGACAAGCTCCATATTTCATAAATGTTGTCACTCCATTGACCAGATTGATTTCTATCATATCAACCGTAGTAAACATATCATTACGATTTTTAATCTTTAATAAAGCATTCACTGATTGAATGGTATCATTTAAAGAAATGCCATTTGTAATTAACTGTTTCATGACATCTAATGTCAAGCTTGAATCATCACTTGCTTTTTGTCCCTGTCCCATACCATCACTCAAGGCAAAATAGTCATTTTCATTCATAGAAAAAATCGTATAACTATCCCCACAGGCAATACTTTCTTTAGCACATTGTGAGACTCCATATTGAATAAAATAACGGGTATGATGTTTTAAAACAAGATATGTATAACCTAACTGATGCATGGGTGTTTTGATAACTTCTATATCCAATGTTTCATTAAGATAAGCTTCAAGAATCGGTATAAATTCATTTTCAATTTCTTCTCTAGTCATATCATATAGACCTATTTCTAAATAATAGACTGATTGTGATTCATAGTATTTTTTAAGATGTGCCAATTGAAAATGATAACCTTCCATATGTTCATAAATATGCTTTTCTTCAATATGTCCAATTTCCAGTTGATGAGAAAACTGATGAAAAACATGATTTAATAATGAAAATTGATGGTAGAGATCATTTTTCATCACTTTATATTCTTCCTGAACTCGTCTGATTTTCCGATAATCTTTACGATACTGCTGTACTAAAGCTAGATATTTTTCTGGATTTAAACAATATTGATGAATAAAATCTTCATCAGCTTCACTATAACTTTCTTTTAATCCTTTATTCATTAATTTGACTAAACGGTGTGGTCCATATTTTTTATGAAAGCAAGTGGTTTGACTTGAACAATTCTGACACATATCTTCATAAATATAACCCACATATTCTAAAGAACGATTAGGTGCAGGTGCTTTCGTAAACAGAGCTGTCATCTGTTCAAATAAATGACAGAAAGAATCAACCTGTTTTGATAATTGTTGTTTAAAAGTCATTTCCTGGTAACTTGAAGATAAGACAGGTTTATGTAAACGCATCGGTAAAATGAAAAAAATCAAGCCACTGGCAACGACAATAAATCCATGATATGTATATTGAAAATCTAAAAAGAATGGCAAAATAAGATGAGATACAAAATACAGAGAGACGATAGTTGATTTTTTATGACAAGGAATCATATAGAAAAAGAAAAGGGGTAGTAAAAAAGATAAAATATCATCTTTATATCCTAGATCCATCAACAGCATCAACATAGCACTATAAAATAATCCTGGCAATAAATCATCTAAACATTCATGATAAATCATAATTAAAATAAAAATACGAATTAATATCATTGTTGACATTTGAGAATATGGCAATAACCCCATTGTACATATAAGAATTACAACTGTTAAAGCTTTCATTCTTTCATGAGTCAAAAGCTCAGCTTCGCCATGCATAAATATCGGTGTTAAAGATGTGAAAATCATTGTATTGATATATGTTAAAATAGTGAGTAATAAAGTTGAAAGTAAATCTATTTGAATATAAGCATAATAGATGCCTCCAATCAATGTTAAAAGATAGGGCACATATCTTGATTTCATGGATTGAAACAGTAAACAGAATTCTAAAATAACAAAAGATATAGCACTTATCACAAAAACATCATAAGGAACATCTAAGAATATAACCCCTATACCAAGCCCTATAGCATAACCTATAATAGACTGATACCCACACATAAAGCACACATAAAAAAAAGGCAATGCAAATAATAATGATGTTGAATAAATATGTACAATAGAAATTAAAAAAGAAATTAAAGTTATATAAAAAATAAATTGGTACCTAATCTTTTTCATACGACTAGGACTAAGAATCAGTTCCATTTTTCCCACCTCTTGCCATTATTATAGAGGTTCCTTTTTGCATTATTTGTCATATTTAAAAGACAATCATTATTTTTTTAAACAGTCATCATTCTATAGATTTTACTTATCCTATTCAAAAGATTATACTAAAACTGAGAGACATCAAAGGAGGTCATAACTATGTCATATAAACGTGTTCAAACATATTTTCATCAACTTCATTTAGCAGATCGTATTATTGATTTAAAGGATTCTAGCGCAACTGTTGAATTAGCCACAAAAGCATTAGGATGTCAACCTCAACAGATTGCTAAAACTTTATCTTTTTTAATAGATGAACAACCTTTGTTAATTGTTATGGCTGGTGATGCCAAAATTGACAATAAAAAATATAAACAATACTTCCATAAAAAAGCAAAAATGATTCCTAATGAACTTGTTGAATCCTATATTGGACATAGTCCTGGTGGTGTATGTCCTTTTGCAGTCAAAGACAATGTACAAATTTATCTTGATATCTCTTTACAAAAGTTAGCATACGTCTACCCTGCAGCTGGTAATGATCATAGTGCGATTCGTTTATCTTGTCATGAACTAGAAGAATGTTGCCATCCTCAAGACTGGATAGATGTTTGTCAATAAGAAAAGTTCCCCCTAAAGGGAACTAATATTTAAAATAGAAGAGGACACCCTGTGGTGTATTTTCAACACCATATTCAAAATGATGCAATTCCAATATAGCTTTACAGATAGCTAACCCCAAACCAGTTCCACCTTCATTTCTGGCTTTATCAACTTTATGAAAAGAGAGCCAGATTTTTTGTATGTCTTCTTCTGGGATATGGGCCCCTGTATTTTCTACCGAGAAGCAATGTTCGTCCAAATGAATAATGACTTCTTCGCCTGCTTCTGTATAACGCAAAGCATTACTTATATAATTTGTAATAACCATTCCTATCTTAAAAGGGTCGGCTTGGATAATACTAGAATCTAAATCAGTTTTCAAATGAACTTTCTGTGCTTCAAACAGACAAGCCATTGATTCTAAAGCTTCGTCAACGATATCTAATAAATCTACTTCTTCAAGATCCAATGTCATATTTTGAGATTCTAGTTTTGATAAGTCTAACATAGCTAAAACAAGTTCATTAATGCGTCTTGTTTCATTTTGAATGATTTGTATGTATTCATTACGTTTCTTTTCATCCTGTTCCAGTTCAACCATTTCACTAAAACCATTAATAATGCCTAGTGGTGTTTTAATTTCATGTGTAAAATTAGAAACGAACTCTTTTCTGACAACCTCTAGTTGTTGAACACGTTCAATTTCCTGATGCAAATCATTGATTGTTTTTTCTAATTCCTTACTCATCTTATCAACACTTCGAGCCAAATCACCAAGTTCATCATGGCGTGAGGTATCAATAGGATATTCAAACTGCTTACGAGAAATACGCCAGGCAGCTAATTCTAATTGTTTGATTGGACGAACAATCATATAAGCCACAATAAAGCACATAATAATAATCAAAACAATAGCTAAAATATACGTTGATGAATTATCATACATAAATTGTTGTAAACTTTTCATACGTAGATTTTCATATTCCTGCGTTATAAAAATATAACCTACTGTTGCTGCATCTACAGTGACTTCTTCTTGCGTTTGATTAGGTGTGATCCAATCTTCTAATCGCATCATAATGGTAGAATAATATTTACCATTATATTCATAAGGATTAATCAAATAGTATTGTGTATAATCATAAATTGATGAATTAAATTCTTTTCCTGAATCCTTAAATTGTTCAAAGTTTTTTTGAATTTGCTGTTTTAATCCATTAAAAGCATCATGATAATCAGTTAACATTGCTTTTTGCGTTAAATTAGAAGAATATGATAAACCATCTGCTGAATATGGAAACAACAGCTCCATCTTGGCACTCATATAAGAACTGGCAACACCTTCTATATGTGTTATTTCACCTTCAACCTGATGCTCAATAACTGTCTGATTGTTGACTTTTATTTCTTTAAAATCCAAATCTCTCATTTCACCATTAAATTCATTATATTGGCCTATATGAACATCAATAGATATATCTAATTGTGAATTTTGATGTTGTATAATGACCTTCTCCAATTTTTCCAAATCTTTTTGGCTCAATGAAGAAAAATCAATACCAACAGAATAATTCGTATCATCTTTTTCAACAATCAAAGATAATGATGGTCCTTCAACCCCATCTCTAGACATATCTAAAATCTTTCCATCAGCATCAACCAAACATTTGACTTTCGTTAAATCCCCAGAAAGCGCATGATGATATAATCTTAAAAATTGTTGGGAAGATAAATCAACTGGATTCACTGCAATTCTTTCAATATAATTTTTGGCAAACTTATCTAAGTTACGAATCGTTATTTCAGCATCAGTTTCTAATGTGTTTTTAATATAGCGCTCAATCCCTAAACGAATTTCATTACCTAATACTGCTAAAAAAGCTAATAAAATAATACAGGCTATTTTGATAACTAAACTAAAGTTTAATTTTCTCATAGATTACCCCTTAGAATCAAACATATAGCCAATTTTGACTACCGTTTGAATATAGACTGAAGCTGCTTTTAATTTTTTTCTTAATTTTTTGACATAAGTATCAACAATACGCTGATCACCATAATAATCATAACCCCAGATACGATCTAAAAGCTGATCTCTAGATAAAATTTTACGTTTATTATCAATAAAATACATCAACATCTGATATTCTTTATGTGATAAAGATACTTTTTCTCCATCAATATAAACTTCATGCGTATCATCATTAATACGGATGATTCCTTCTTCAATAATCATCCCCTGCTCATCTTTTTTAAAGCGTTTTAATAAAGCATTACATTTTGCATATAATAATGAAGGTGTAAATGGCTTAGATATAAAATCATCAGCACCAAGATCATATCCTTTTAATTTATTATCATCATCACTTAAAGCACTAATAAATAAAATAGGAATATCATTCTTTTGACGAATCTGTTTACAAACTTCATAACCATCAATACCAGGCATCATAATATCTAATAAAACAAGATCAAAGCTATCATCTAATAGTGATAAACCTTCATATCCATCACTGGCTTCAATAACTTCTTCTCCCTGTTTTTGAAAATACTCTACAATGAACTGACGTATTAGTTTTTCATCTTCAACCAATAAGACTTTCATATAAACACCTCCTATTTTTCTTTATTATAATATAAATTTATGGAAAAAATATGAAAAATAAAAAAAATGAGGATATTTAGTCCTCATTCAATCATTTGAAGCAATATATGCTACTTATTTAACTAGGCATCCATATCGCTGTTGACATAGAGCTATAAATATTTGACATACCCTTCATCATGATAGAAGAAAGATTCTTCAAACTTTTGAAAATCAAGTTTTTTTAACAAATGTTTTGAACGCTGATTATCCTTATAAACATAACAAATCACTCTTTGAAAATGATACTGTTCTTTCATAAACACACAAAAAGCTTCCACAATTTCACTTCCATAACCTTGAGACCAATAAATACTATCTATTGTATATCCCAAAACAAAAACCTTTTCATTAGCCACATCTACAAATAAATCACCAATCATCTGATCATTCTCTTTTAAGATAACTGCTAAATGATAATTTGTTTTTGGTAAATTCAAATCTGTTAACTTTAAACATTGCTGAATACGTTTTGTTGCATCTTTTACTGAATACTTTTTCCATGATTGATAATAAGCGACTTCCTTTTTTTGACGATACTCACTCATACGCATAGCATCTGTAACTTCTAAACGTCTTAAGTATAATCTTGATGTTTCTAAAATCTTTTCCATAATGTTAACTCAAATGATAATAAATAAACAACATGCGATCTTTTCCATTGATATCCTTGATAATTTCATAAGGAATACCTGGAAAATACTGTTCAACTGCCTGTGACATGAGTTCTCTTTGATCAAATCCCATTTCAAAAGCAAGTAAAGCACGGTCTTTTAAAACATGACGAACATCTTTAAAGATCTTTCGATAAAAATACAAACCATCATTTCCACCAAATAAAGCCACATGGGGTTCATTATCTTTCACAACACTTTCAATTTCCTGATCTTGTGGAATATAAGGTGGATTGGATACAAATATATCAAACTTCTGTTGACGGTCTATCAATGGCTCTAACATATCCCCTTGATAAAAAGTCACTTGGGCATCTAATTCACTGGCATTCGCTTTAGCGACCTCTAATGCTTCTTCACTGATATCTGTTGCGACGACATTTAATTTTGGTTCTTCTAATGCCAAAGTAATCGCAATCGCTCCTGAACCCGTTCCTACATCACATAAATCAATAGATGAATAATCATCAAAATAATCATCAATTTTATAAAGAATATTTTCTACCAGTTCTTCTGTTTCATAACGTGGTATCAACACATTTTCATTGACTATAAAATCTCTAGAGAAAAAGTTTTCTTTTCCATTAATATATTGAATAGGTTCCCCATTCATATATCTTTGCATACCATCCTGAAACTGTTTTAATAATTCTTCATCAACTTCTTCATCCATCATCAGATACAATTGATGAGGCTCTTTATGAGCCAAATGATAAAACAGAACTTTCGCAACATTACAGTCTTTATCTTTTTCATCAAGCATGGCTTCACTTTGACGAATCAGTTCTCTTAAAATCATTGTTCTTCTCCTAGAAGTTTCAATCTTTGATCTTCATTCATCAAAGCTTCAATAATATCATCCAGTTTCCCTTCCATAATACGGTCTAACTGCTGAATTGTTAATCCAATACGGTGATCAGTGACACGATTTTGTGGATAGTTATATGTTCTGATCTTTTCGCTACGATCTCCAGTTCCAATCTTACTACGACGTTCACTGCCAATTGCTTCTTCCTGTTCACGTAATTTCATTTCATATAATTTTGTACGCATTGCACGCATTGCTTTATCTCTGTTGTCATGCTGACTACGTCCATCCTGAGAAGTTGTCACAACACCAGTAGGAATATGTGTAATACGTACTGCTGAATCTGTTTTATTGATATGCTGTCCTCCTGCACCTGATGCACGATATGTGTCAATTCTTAAATCAGATGGATTTAATTCAAAATCAACTTCTTCTGCTTCAGGCATCACAAGCACAGTCGCTGTAGAAGTATGCACACGTCCCTGTGTTTCTGTCTTTGGTACACGTTGTACACGATGTGAACCAGATTCAAACTTCAATTTTGAATAAACACCTTCCCCTTTAATCATAAAGGAAATCAAAGAATAGCCCCCAGCTTCACTATCCTGTGCTTCCAAAACTTCAATCTTCCATCCCTGTGATTCTGCATATTTGACATACATTCTATATAAGTCACCTGCAAAGATATTCCCTTCATCTCCACCAGCGGCTCCACGAATTTCTACAATAACATTTTTATTATCATTTGGATCTTTAGGAATTAATTCTAAATGTAATTTTTCTTCAATTTGAGGTTTCTTTTCTTCCAATTCACTTAATTCCAATTCAGCCATTTCTTTGATTTCAGGATCATTTTCCTTCATTAACTCTTTCGCTTCTTCAATTCCATCTAAAACCTTTTTATATTCTTGATATAACTGATAAGCATTTTCCAGACTTGCCTGTTCCTTAGAGGCTTCTGTCATCTTTTGAACATCATTTGCAATGCTTGGATCCATTAATATTTCATTTAATTCTTCATATCTTCTTGCGATTGTTTCCAATCTTTCCATCATATTATTCATACGCTAACCTCCAAACCGTTACCATTATAATATAAACATTTAAAATAAGCAAAATAATCTTGTCATAATCTTTGTTTTTTCATTGACACAGATAGATCATTTTTTTATACTCAATATAAAGTGGAGGAATAAAAAATGTTAAAAGCGGTTATTTTTGATATGGATGGATTAATGATTGATACAGAAAATGTCACTTATCAATGTTATAAAGATGTTTTAAAAACGATGAACTTAGAAATGACAAAAGCGTTTTATACAACTTTATTAGGGCGTACTATGGAAGCAACAAGACGTGCAATGTTTGATCAATATGGCGAAGATTTTCCTATTGAAGAAGTTGCGAAAAAGGTACATCAGTTAATGGATGAACAATTTGCAAGAGAAGGTGTTCCATTAAAAGATGGTCTTGTGAAATTGTTGACTTATTTAAAGGAACATCATTATAAAACAATGATTGCTACTTCAAGTCGTCGTGAAAGAGTCAATGCTTTATTAACTGATAATGGCATTCTCAATTATTTTGATGATGTCATCTGTGGTGATGAGGTCGAACATGGAAAACCTGCTCCCGATGTTTTCTTGAACGCTTGTCAAAAGTTAAATGTTCAGCCAAGTGAAGCACTTGTCTTAGAAGATAGTGAAGCA
The DNA here is from genome assembly GCF_002160725.1 of Massilimicrobiota sp. An142. NCBI lineage: Bacteria > Bacillati > Bacillota > Erysipelotrichia > Erysipelotrichales > Erysipelotrichaceae > Massiliimicrobium > Massilimicrobiota sp. An142. Next base: position 88,740 of record NZ_NFLD01000008.1, read on the forward strand.
GGTATACAAGCAGCCCATAACGCTCATATATCTGTGATTTGTATTCCAGATATGAAATACCCTGATGAAGATTATGCTAACAAAACAACTTGTATTCTTGATTCACTTCATCAAGTGATTGATTATATTGACAATTTATAAACATAAAAGATTATCAGCCTCAAAAACTGATAATCTTTTTTCATTGATCATTTTTTCTATTCTTTCGATTCTTTCTTTGACGATAAGCTCGAATAGCCTTATTTCTCGTCGGTATCCCAACCCCTAAAAGCAACACAACCATGAGTATTGTAAAATCCATTGATGATTCTCCTAGAATTCTTTTTTATTCATAATAGATAGACTGACTTTTAAAGAAACCAACATAATTAAAAATCCAATCATCAAAAGAATCACCATAAACATTACTGGACCTAAAGCATCAATAGCTAAAATCAATGGAAGAACATCGATATGAAAGATTTCCACTATTTTCATCACCACAAATCCAATCACAACAAGGACCCCTACACAAGCAATGAGAGCATATCTTCCTTTTTCTCCACCAAAACGCAGATGAACAGGTATCATCAATGATTCTATGACAAGAAACATCGGTAAAATCACAAAAGCTCCAATCAACATATCTGAAGTCACGGGCTTCCCCTGAACAATAAGCATCAAACCACATATTATCACTGATACTATCCAGGCTCCTGTTCCTAAAATCAATCCATAAACATACTTTTCTAAAACATAAGTTTTTCTAGAAAAAGGAAGTGTTAATAAGAATGGATAACCATTATCAAATTCATCATAAGAAATCGTACTGACGGTAAATAATGATAAAATCAATGTTATAAAACCAATCATAAAAGTTGGATCTTGCGAACTGATTGATATCAAACATGCCACAACAATAATAATGATAAAGAAATTCTTTTGCATCAACATCAATTTAAAATCTTTAATCAATAAACCTTTCATGATTTTTCACCTCTAATCATCATTGTCATCACATCATCAATATGACTATTTTCTAATACAATATTAGGATAATTTTCTCTATAATATTGTTTTTGATGAGTCAAACAGCTATAACCATAACTTTCCTTTTTGTATTTTAAGATATACGCCTTATCCAACTGTTCAAATTGTTGATCATCTACCTTTAATAAAGCATACTCACTTAATAAGACATCCGTCTCTTCATGCATGATCACTTGACCATCATGAATCATATAGACATCATCACAGAGTGTTTCTAAATCACTGGAAATATGAGAACTGATTAAAATAGCTCTTTGATCATCTTCTGCCATATAATCTCTCATCATATCAAGCAATTCATCTCTCGCAATCACATCTAGCCCCGCTGTTGGTTCATCCAAAATCAACAGTTGAGCCTGATGACTCATCGCAACGATAATTTTCAATTTTGCTTTCATCCCTGTAGAAAATTCTTTGATTTTCTTATTTTTAGGCAATTCAAACTGATTCACCATACGTAAGAAGAATGATTTATCAAATCGTTTATATAAATTCTCTAATATAGGAATAATATCTGATATTGTTAAATATCCACTAAAACCTGAATCCGATAAAACAACACCTAATAACTGTTTATCCTCTTCATTCAAAGCAGATTGACCAAATATTTCAATTGATTCACCATCACATTGAATTAATCCTAAGATAGCTTTAAATGTTGTACTCTTTCCAGCTCCATTTTGTCCTATCAAGCCAGTGACATAACCTGGTTTGACTTCTAAAGAACAGTCTAATGAAAATGAAGCATAATTCTTTTTTAAATGTTTTACCTTTAACATAATTAACCCTCCAGAATCATCTCAAATAAACTCTTTAATTCTTCATCACTGATTCCACATCTTCTACCTTTTTGAATGGCCATTTCCAAATCGGCTTCGATTTCCTTTTTTTGTTCTTCTAATAACAATTCACGATTATTCGCACTCACATATGTTCCTTTTCCATGAACTGTCACTACAAACCCTTCTTCTTCCAAGTTATCGTACGCTTTCTTGACAGTCAGGGCACTTATTTTCAACTCTTTTGAGAGAGTACGAACAGATGGTAACTGATCATTTTCTTTAAGTTCTCCTTTTCTTATCATTGTTTTGATTTGATCAACAACTTGTTCATATATAGGTGTCATTAAAGAATGATTAATAATCATTTTCATTTTCTCCCTCCTGTTCATAAACAGTATATAACAGTATGAAACTGTTGTCAACTGATATATACTGTTATATACAAAAAAAGAACTATCTTATAGTTCTATAAATTCTTTGTATAGTTATAATGCAACATCTCATAATCATTTTGTTCATAAAAGTGATGAGCTTGTTTTCTATAAGTCGATGTTGATAATTCAATCTGTTCTAAACGCAATTCATTGGCCTTAGCTTCGATAGCCTGTAATAACTGTCCGCCAATTCTCTGACCTTGACTTTCTGGTAAAACAACCAGTTCAACAATTTCTCCTGTATCTTGATTATGATGTAAATAATGATGAATCTGAAAGCTTAAAAACCCTAATATTTTGTCTTGTCGATAAACCAGATATATCACATCATTACTATTGATTCCCTGGTGATAAGTTTGTTTAAAATGATCATAATCCAATTTTTGATTTTCTAATATACACATTAAGTCATAAATCTCATCACAATCTTCTAATCTTGCTTTTTCAATCATATAAACCCTCTTTTCTCTATATTTTATTATATCATAGGTATTGAACAGCTTTCGACAATATTATACAATCATTATGGTGATTTCATGAAAAAAATAAAATTATTTGTTTGTTTGGTCCTTTTGCTTGTTGGATGTCAACCGCAACCACAAACACAACCTCAAAAAGAAGAAACAAAAAACACAGTAAGCTGTCATTTTATTGGTGATTTATTATATGAGAAGCCTTATTATGACTGGATCGAAGATGATAGCCAAGATAAAGGCTATTATGATTTGGTAAGACCTTATCTACAAAATGATGATTTATCTATTGCTAATCTGGAAACACCTATTGGTGGTAAAGAACTGAACATTTCTGGGACAGGCTATTCTTTTAATGCTTCTCGTGAAATTGGTAAACAGGTAGCATCGCTTGATTTAGAAGTCGTTTCAACTGCTAATAACCACGCTAATGATCGAGGAAATCAAGGCATTGATAATACCCTTGATTTCTTAAAAGAAAAAGATATTTTAGCTGTGGGAACTTACTATAATCAAGATGATAGAGATCAAGGAAAATATATGACTATTCATGGAATAAAGTTTGGTTTTGTATCTTATACATATGCAACAAATCAAATTGTCAGTGATGAAAATCAAGCCAAAGTTGCTTTATTTAATCGTCCTAGTGACCGAAAAATGACACAGGCATATAAAGATTTATTAACGAAAGAAGTAACTCAAACTAGAGAAAACTGTGATGTCTTGATTGCAATGATGCATTGGGGAAATGAATTTACATATGATATTTCAACTCAACAAGAAGAAGTATCTCAATTGCTTAGTGATTTAGGTGTTGATATTATTATTGGTAATCATTCTCATTGTTCACAGCCTATGGAATGGATCAATAATAATCGCACTTTATGTATGTATTCTCTAGGAAATTTTGTAAGTGCAGACCCTATTGTCGATCGTACTCACCAGGAATTTAAAAATGCATATAATGTTTCAATGATGGTTTCACTTGACATTGTAGAAGAAAATAATCAAATTTCTATTCAAAACATTGACTATATCCCTGTTATCAATTACTATGATGAACATTTACAAAACTTTAAACTTATTCCTTATGATCAATATACAACTCAATATGAAACATCACATTATCATTATCATAATGGTCTGACAAAAGAATGGATTCAACAAACTTATCAAAAACTTATACCTGAAAAGCTATCAAATCATCAACTTCAATAAATAGCTTTATAAAATGATAACCGCACTCAAAGCGCGGTTATTTTTTAATCTAAATCTTCACCATTTGTTTCAATGACTTTTTTATACCAATAGAAAGATTCTTTCTTACGACGAGAGAAATCTCCTGTTCCATCATCATATCTTTCAACAAAGATAAATCCATATCGTTTAGCCATTTCACCAGTAGAAGCAGAAACCAAATCAATGCATCCCCAAGGTGTATAACCTCTTAAATCAACACCATCTAAAACAGCTTCATGCATTTGTTGGATATGACTTCTTAAATAGTCTATACGATAATCATCACAAACTTTTCCATCTTCGTCAATCTTATCATAAGCACCTAAACCATTTTCTACGACAAAGATTGGTTTTTGATAACGATCCCAGATTTCATTTAATGAATAACGAAGTCCAATTGGATCAATTTGCCATCCCCAGTCACTTGCTTTTAAGTATGGGTTTGGAACCCCACCTAAAATATTACCTTTACCAGTTCCTTTTGATTCGTCAGCAGTTTGGCAATTTGACATATAATATGAACATGTATAGAAATCAACAGGTCCTGCCGCTAAAATATCATCATCACCAGGTTCCATATGTACAGTAATGTTGTTGTCTTTGAAATATCTCTTGATATAGTTAGGATATTTTCCACGACATTGCACATCACTACAGAACCAGTTCATTAAATGCCCTTTTTGTTGGTTCACGATTTCATCTTCAGGATGACAAGTTAAAGCATAACTTGTTGCCATAATTTGCATACATCCAACTTGATTATTTGGATCAATTTCATGTGCCATTTTCACAGCTAAAGCACTTGCTAAAAATTGGTGATGTAATCCCTGGAAACGATTGTTTGGATTATCAACCTGATCCATAAAGTCCATAGCTTTGATTTCATTTAAAATTCCCTGTGATAAGAATCCACCCATTGGTGTTGTTGCACTATTGATTTCATTGAATGTCAACCAATATTTCACTTTACCTTTATAACGTGTAAAAATAGCTTTACAGAATCTTAAATAACAATCAATCATTCTACGGTCTACCCATGAATTCCATTTCTTTGTCAGATTAAATGGAACTTCATAGTGAGAAATAGTGACCATTGGTTCAATACCATATTTTAAGCATTCATCAATTAAGCTTTCATAAAATTTTAATCCTTCTTCATTTGGCTGTTCTTCATCACCATTTGGAAAGATTCTTGTCCATGCAATTGAAAAACGATACATTTTAAATCCCATTTCAGCAAATAATGCAATATCTTCTTTATATCTATGATAATGATCAATTGCATCATGACTAGGATAAAAAGTTCCTTCTTCTAAAACTGGTGTAATTCTTTTACTTGTTGTTGCTGTACCACCTGTACAGATATCTGGACAAGAAATACCTTTTCCACCTTCTTGCCATCCACCTTCTAATTGATTAGCAGCAGTTGCTCCACCCCAATAAAATCCACTTGGGAAACTCATATCTTTCATTCCTCCTTTTTCCATATTATAATCAATATTCCCATTTTTTCATATTCATTTTCATAACTTGAAAGTCTTTAACCTATATATCTTGACTGCCCAAAAGCTAAAATCAAAATAAAGATTGGGTAAAAGAAAAATAATCCTAAGGCAAATAATAATCCATGCCCAAAAGCATAAGATAATCTCATAAGGAGATAAATGATAAATATGATATTAATAAAAGGAATCAGGACTATCAACATTGTCCATCCAGAGCTTGTAACCATCTTACAAAAAGAATAAATATTATAAATAGGAATCAATGCATACCATCCTTTTAAACGAGCCTTTTTGAATAATTGCCACCACGCTATGATACTTATTAATGATATAATGAATCCACCTGTTAAAAATATATTTGAAAATTCCTGCATCATAATCCTCTCCTTTTCTTATTATAGCACAAAGGACTATTGACAATAACAATAGTCCAATAATCTTAAATCAAAACCAGATGATTTCTTCTTATTTTCAAACACTGAAATAAATTTTATATAGGCATTGACATCAAAATAAATCTATTCCAAAGTCCCTTTAACTTTCTTTCTTGTTAAGAGTCTATTTTGTCTATTAGCTAAAGCATCTTTTCTTCCTTGAAGCAAAATCTTTCTTCCTGCTTCATTTCTTGTATAAATCAATTGATATTTTCCTATATAAGGCTGCATACACTGCGCAAAAATCATCGCATCTTCTTTACGTTTAGAAAAAATATCAGGAACGACAAAGTATCTATCCATCTTATTTCTTTGATGTTTGTTGTAAAGGATATAGCGTTGATTATCAATTTCATCAAAAAATTCATTCACACATTTTGCAAATAAAGCCTTATCATGAGCAGTTCCTCCACTTAAATAAATAGAGTATAAAACCGCCTGTGATTCAGTTTGTACACGGCAATTCAACATTTCAAACAAATGCATATTTAACATAGCCTGATAAATACCATCACCAAAAGACTGTAAACGATTCAAAGGATTCATCCATGTAAATACTTTTTTTAATCTCCATAACACGCTCACAACACCAATGAAAATACAAGAAAATAAAACATAAATCATAGACTTGCTTTGAATGTGTAAAAGCCTTGCTAGTACACATATCAAAATACCTGTAAGTACAAAACTCAGTATAGTTAATAACACATGTCTAATCGCATCATACAATAAGACACTTGTCATATTTTGATCTTCCATGTCTACTTCTTCAACAACTTCAATCTTATCATATATAGCTAAAGAACGATCCCATCTTTCTTTTAACTGTTCTCTTTGAGAGGATAATTCTAACATTTTTTGATTGGTTTTTTTAATATGTGAACGATCTAATGGATACTGAATTGCTGTCAATCTTTCAATACCATTTTCAATAAAGTCTTTATCATAATGAAGGCCTAAGAAATGTTCCATCCTTCTTCTCAAGTTTTCAAAATCACTTTCAGTCTGATTAATCTCCTGTCTATGATTGATAATTCCTTTTTGAGGAGGAACACAGACAAGATGCCAGATATGACTCACTTTATCAGGATTTTTATGATAGGTACGAATGGCTCTTCCACGCATTTGATTACTTAACATAAATGAACCAACAAAACTTGCGAGAATTAAAGTATTTACGCAAGGTGAATCCCAACCTTCACCAAGCAATGACTTTGTCCCAATTAAAACTTGAATATCTTCCTGTTCAAATAAATCACTCACTGCTTCTATGATTTCATGATGATTTCCTTTCACATTCACTTTAACATAATCATCAATGGCCTTAAATGGCTGAAATGTCATTTCTATTTGTTGTGAGACAAGTTGTCTTAATTGATTTTTTAAAAAAGCAGGAATGATAATCATAGATCCACATAAGACTGCCAAATGAAATGGTTGATGATGTTGAATACTTTCTCTTCTTAACATTTCAAAGAAAGGAAGAACCCCTAAAGCATGCACACTCATTGTATCATCACCAATAGCTTTTTCATATTCACCTTTGATATAATCCGTTAAAATTAATAATTTTAACTCTCTATTCATATGTTTGTATTCATGGCATACAATATCTCGAATACTTTCACATTTTCCAACCGAAGAAATCAGCATCTTTTCAAAAGCAATATCAACTTGCATAATGACTTTCTTTTTCTCAATCAATCCATGTGATTTGACATATTTGTAAAGCTCTTCAAAATCTTCCTCATTGATAATATAAGAATCCCTGTCATCAAAGAAAAATCCCTGCAATAAAATTTCCATCCATTTTATAGACATCTTCTCCAACTTCTTTGTTCCCAATATTTTTAAATATTCTCTTGGATAAGAGAGTTGTTGACTTTCCAAGTAAATCAATAGAGAAGATAAATACGCTGGATTTTCTAATGCTTTATCTAAATTTTGAATAGATCTCACATATGGATGTGATAAAAGAGCCTGTTGGAATTTTTGATGATGCATGAAAAATGAAAAAACATTTTGTACATCATCTTGAAATTCTTTCATCTTTGCTTCTTCTTTAGCTGTTGGATAATTAAAATAAACATAATCCTGATGTGGACACAGACTCCCTTCTTTGACTAATTCAGGTACTGTAATTTCTATGTCAATGTCTCCACACATATCTAAATATCTTGTCCACATGGCTATGGAAGAATCATATGGTGGTGTTGCAGTTAAGGAAATTGTAAAAACAGTAGTGATTTGCTTTTTAAAATCCTCCAACGCTTTCCACCATTCAGTTCTTAAATGATGACATTCATCTAAACATAATGTTTCTATTCCTGCTTCTTTTATAGCTTCAATTAAAGAAAAATCCTGATAATCTACATTTTCTTCATCTTCTTGATCTTTAACCTTTCGCATGGCACTATGAATAGATTGATACGTTGAAACATTAATCAATCGAAGATGTTTTAAATCCTGTGATATATATTCCTCACTTTTCAATCCTGCTTTTAAAAAAGCTTCTTTGATTCTTGTCACCCATTGTTGTCGAATAGTAATTGTTGGTACAAGAATTAATGCTGGTTTATTAACGCGTCTGATAATTTCAATACCTAAAGTCGTTTTTCCTGAACCAGGCGCAGCGACAATATGAATTTTATGATCTTTTTTATAAATATCTAATTGATTCAATACTCTTTGTTGATAATCTCTCCAAACACCTTGAAACTCTAATATATCTTGACAGTTCACCATCATCACCTCTTTTTCATTATATAATAAAAGACCGTTAATGACATCATTAACAGCCTTATTCCTTTATTTTCTAATCGCTTGAACAGCAATACAACCCGGTCCACCTTGAGCTATAAAAACAGGAGAAAGATCATACATTTCAATGACTGTATTTTCAAAAACAGTCTGTAACTGTTTGACAACATCTTGAGCCTGTTTCAAAACCCCTGCATGTGTCACATAAATTTTAAAGTCTTCATTCACACCTAATTCTTGGAAAGCTTTCATAATTTCTTTAACAGCACTTTTAAAAGTCTTTTTCATAGCATATTTTTCTAATCTTTTAGCATCTTTTGTAGTTGTCATAATAGGTGTAATCTTCAACATACCACCAAGTGTTGCTGCAAGTGGTGTTAAGCGTCCTCCACGTTTTAAAAAGCCAAAGTCTTGAGGAATTAAAAATGATTTTTCACATGCAATGCTTTTATGTAATTCTTTCATAATATGATGAATATCCAATCCCTGTTCTCTTAAAGCAACAGCTTTTTCTACTAAGTACCTTTGTGGTCCACATAAAGTCATAGAGTTAATAACATGAATATTTTCACTATGTTCTACACTTTCCTTTGCACTCACTGTACTTTGATATGTTCCTGATAATCCATCAGCCATATTAATAACCAAAATGTCTTCCTCTGGATATTTTTCAAATAATTCCATTGTTTCACCAATAGAAGGCTGTGATGAACTAGGTACATGTCCTTCTTTGACAATATCTAAAAATTCCTGACTTGTCACATCAACATATTCTTTATAACTCTTTTTATCAGCTATAACATTTAAAGGAAGAACATCAACCCCTATTTTTTCCCCTTCCTTTGGTGATAGTAAAGCTCCCGTATCCGTAATAATCTTCATATCCAATCTCCTCGTATCCATAATCTCTTAATTATAAATTAACAAATATATATGGGAATGTCAATATAAATGTAGTTTTTAAAACCATATTTGATAGAGAAAAAATCAATTTATTTTTTTATTTCATTATTGCATAAATTATTTTAATTATTTATGTATAGGTGTATTATATAAGTAGAAAGAGAACTTTTTTATAAAAATTCTTGACCTTGTAGTTACTCTATAGTGTTTAATAAGGATGAAAGAAGGGAAAACATATGCTTACATTCATTGATTATTTGCAATAAACTGCACCATCAATAGCATAAAGTGCACCACCAATTTCAATAACTACACCACTGAGATGATATTATTGAATATACGCAACTGCACCACCTTTTATATTATAGGTGGTCTTTTTTATATTATTATAATGTTGGAGACTTTGTCTCTAATATTATATGAAAGGAGCTTTTATTATGGCTGTAAAATTCAATTTGAGACTATGTTTACAATTGATTGATCGAGGCATATCCCTCAATACGATATCCAAACAATATCATATTAGTAAACATACCTCATCCAAAACAAAACATAGAATGGAGGTGCTTCAATTCGATATCAGTACTATTGATCAGTACTCAGATGATGAGCTGGGTAAATTATTTTTCCCTGAAATGTACGAATCTGAAAACATTTATTTAGCAGTGGATTATGACTATGTTCATAAAGAATTGTCTAAGCCTGGTGTTAACTTAAAACTATTATGGAAAGAATATTGCTTGAGTGCTAAGGATGGTAAATATCCAGTAAGTTACTCAAAATATTGTAGAGGTTATGCTCAACATGTCGAAAGACACAACTATACCAACCACATTGAACACAAACCTGGGATTCGTACAGAAATTGATTGGTCCGGGCCTACAATGCATTACATGGTTCCTTCTACTGGTGAATTGGTTAAAGTTTATCTGTTTGTCGCAACTTTACCATTTTCTCAATATTCTTATGTGGAACCTACCAAGGATATGAAAATGAATACATGGATTAACTGTAATAAACATATGTTTGAATACTTCGGTGGTTCAACAGTTAGAATTGTATGTGACAATCTTAAAACAGGTGTTGTCAGTCATCCTAAAGAAGGAGAAATCATTCTCACAGATATGTATTCTGATTTTGGAAATCATTATATGACAGCTATTATGCCTGCACAAGTCAGAAAACCTAAGCAGAAAGCGAGTGTCGAAGGTACCATTGGCAAAATAGCTACAACCATTATTGCATCATTAAGAAATGTAGAGTTTCATTCATTCGAAGAACTTTATCAAGCAGTAAGAGAAAAGCTTGATGAGTTTAATACTACTCCATTCCAGAAAAGAGATGGAAGCAGAAAAGAAATATTTGAAGCTGTTGAAAAGCAGGCACTTAAACCACTTCCTGAAATACCTTTTGAAGTATGTCATTGGTTTTATTCCAGAAAAGTACAAGTCAATTGCCATATCACCTATCAAAAAAACTGGTATTCAGTTCCTTATGAATATGTAGGCAAATCCGTTGATCTAAAAGTGTCAGAAACAACATTGACTATTTATTATCAAAACAAGCGAATCAACATCCACAAGCTGTTTCCTGCCTATATAAAGAATAAATATTCTACCTATGAACAGGATATGCCTGAATCAGTGAAAGTAAGTGAGTGGGATGATGTGCGTATAAAAAAATGGGCGAGCAAAATCGGACCCTACACAAGAAAGGTTGTAGAGATTATATTTGAAAGATGTAAAGTTAAGGAACAGGGTTATAACCCTGCAATGAGCGTATTACATCTAAGTGATAAATATTCAAATGAAAGACTTGAATTATCCTGCCAGATAGCTTTAAGTAAATATCCATCACCTAGATATAAACATCTTAATGCCATTCTATCTAACAATCAAGATAAACTAGGAAAACAAGGAAATGCATCTGAAGAAAGAAAAACGACAGGACACCTGAGAGGTGCAGAGTTCTACGGAGGCAAATCAAAATGATAGATAATGAAACTGTAAGAAAAGCATCAGAAATTGGGATTATAGATGTTGTAGATGCCATTAAATTGATTGAAACAAATCCTGCTTATATTACTTTGACATTTGATGAAAAAATAAATATGGTCATCGACTTTGTTTATCAGCAAAGATATAACGAAACGGTAAGAAGATTAAAGAAATCGGCTAAATTACGCTATGTAGATGCAGATCTAAGAGATATTCACTATACTGACAATCGAAGCATTACACATCAACTGATTAGCTCACTGGCTACATGTAATTATATTACATTAAAAACCAACATCATTATTCATGGACCATGTGGTACAGGGAAAACATGGCTCTCATGTGCATTAGCAAATGAAGCGGCAAAACAAAAATATAAAATATTTTACATTAGAATGCCTGAGCTATTAGAAAAGTATAATGAACTGAGGAATATGGGTAAAAGTCTATCACAAGTAGTTAAGAAATACGCAAAATACGATCTGCTTGTATTAGATGAATGGTTAATGTATGAAATGACTGATAAAGAAAAACAGTTTATATCTGAGCTTATGGAGGTAAGACATGATAAATGTTCAACAATTTTCTGCAGTCAGTATCCATCAGGAGACTGGTATGATAAATTACATAAATCGACATTAACAGAGGCATTGCTTGATAGAATCATTCATAATAGAATAGATGTGTATATGGGTAATGAAAACTTTAGAATCAAAAAATAATTTTTTAAAAAGGTCAATCATGTTTGGACATGATTGACTATAATTGTGTATAAATATAAGTGGTGCACTTTATGCGATTGAGGTGGTGCAGATGTCTGCGACTACCAGTGCTTTTACATGCGAATAATCA